>JAKSBL010000306.1 GCA_022361115.1 Spirochaetota bacterium
ATAGCTTCTCACTACAAACACAACGTCAATCTTAATCAATATCGCTCAAAATAACTATTGGCTTCTTTTACTTGCAATTTAACATAAACGTTAAATTGACAGGCTTAATTTAATTATCATAACTTTGATGTCAAAGAACTTCAATTGCACTGTTGCAATTGCTCGGACTTTATATCAAACTAATCCAAATCTGTCAACCCTTTTTTATCTTTTATTTTTTAATTTTTTATCATCAGGCCGAACAGGTAATGGAATCTTCTTGGTTCTACCATTTTTATCGAAAATTACCCCTTCTCCCCAGCGAATCATTTCCGGAACATCAGAATGGATCCATTCTTTTAATCTCTCTAAAAGGGTTGAAAATCGAGCAATTAGTCTCATTAATCTAAATTCATCCTCAGGAACATCTTGTTTAAATATTTCCTCAAATTTCACATCTGGATCAACCAGTAAAAAAGGGCAGAAAAGAGTAATACGAATTTGTCCTAAAGGATAAATCATTGTTACATCTATTGTAATCGGAACATTTTGATCACGAATCAGGTGATATGACATGACTTCTTTACACTCTTCCTTCCCAGTGTAAACTTCCTCTATCATCTCATCAATGATTTCTTTAATTTGATTATAGAGCATATTTTCTCCAATTAAAACTATATCCAGTCAACCAAATCCACACCATTATGCTTTCATAAAACAGTATAAATATCAGTGGTTTCTTTCCAGAAATGGAAGATAATTTGATGTGACTATAAAATTTTATAAAGTAATTATTTTGTGATTTTTGTAGATTTTTATAAAATCCAATATCTAAAAAATAATAATCCGGAAATATCTATTTAACTTCAATCATTTTATTGTGTTTAAAAATCAATACAATATATCTAAGATCGGTTAACTTTATTAATTAATAAATAGATAATATATATATTTATCCCAGTATAATAATTTATTATAATATGAAATCAAAAATAAAGCAAAAGATATTATAAAAAATAATGTTTTTTTCATTTTTTTGATATTAATCATGGCTAATACCATTTTTTCATAAGCTGAATTTAAAACAGTAGATCTTACAAATTAAGTGAAATCACTTTGAAATTTATACAGTAATCTATTGCCGGTAAATATTTATGTGAAGCTCTTTAGTAAAAACCGAAATTATTACTTCTTTATATTATTTTGTTATGATAATATGATATTTTAATTTTTCTTACGATAAATAGTAATGATTTATCTTAGATTAAGTTACAAAAAAATAGTATAATAAACTTATATCTAAATTATCATCACCTTTCATTTAAAATTACTACTGCTGCTATATTATTGATAGTCAAGCTTAATATTTTCCTTAAATGAGGACACTTTATGAAAAAAATTGTTAGTTTTTTTTACTTTTCTCTTTTTCCACTATTAATCTTTTCACAAAACATCAATTTCTATAATACTGACATTCAATACATCTATAAAACTTTAGAACAAAAAACACTGTTGGAACAGCTAATTATCCTGGATAAATATCGGGAAAAATATCCGGAAAATGTTGATATTCTTTTATTAAAAATTAAATGGGATCTAAAGGCACAAGATTATCTTGGTGCTAAACATTTATTAACCACCAAATCAAATTTATTAGAAAATAACAAAGAGTATTTTAATTTACTAGGGCTTTGTTATTTTGGGCTTTCACAATTTAAAAAAGCACAGAATAGTTTTTTAAAAACTTTAGAAATAGATACTGACAATCAACTTGCCAATTTTTACCTAGAAATGTTACTGCCATCCCAAACACGAAAGTATACGAAAGAATTACCAGAAAATAATGTGTCCACAGATGATACCATTGAAGAGTCAAATGTACAAGAAATGTATCAGCTGGCCAAGGAAAAATATAATCTACTAGAAACAAATTTGCTTTATTTAAAAAAAAGCAAAAAAATGGTTATTGAAGATTCAGATAATCATTATTTTATCATTCATGATATTGTCTATTTAAATCATACAGAAGTCATTAATTACTATCGAAATTTCAATTTCCCTTTTAATGGTTATGCTTATCAAGCAGAACTATTAGAAGCTAAAACTTATCAAGCTGATTTTTCTGCCCAGAGTGTTGATAAAAAAAATGTGATTATAACAGATGATCAATATCAAAAATCAATATATACTAATCTAAAAAAAATGGTTTTTCCTTTTCCTAATTTATCCAAAGGGGTAATAATAGAATATCAGCTTAAATTCACCTTTCAAAATAAGCAAAAAGGGACAAAATTTTCTGATCAATACTACTTGGGAATGCATTCTCCAGCTCTGGTTAACGAATACATCATCCATTACCCTCAGACCATGCCACTTCAATTTGTTTCCAATGATCATCTGATCGATCAGGAAGAAATGATAAATAACAATCGAATAACCAAAAAATTCACTTATTTCGATCCGCCTGTATTTTATTTAAAAAACGAAACAGCTGTTTTTAGGGATCTTACCCCTCAAGTACAAGTATCTGAGTATGAAGACTGGCAAGATGTTACTCAATGGTATGCAGAGGTTTTTTATTCCCAATTAAAAAAATCAGCTCTTCACAATTACCCGGAAATCGAAAAACTCATTGATCAAAAAGCCGGCAAAATGGCTATAATCAAAAATATTTACCAATACATTCAAAAGGAACTTGATTATATTGCTATTGAATTGGATGATTCGGCATTTAAACCCCATTTAATATCTGAAATTTTATCTTCAAAATATGGCGATTGTAAAGACCAATCCATTTTATTCATATATTTATTACGGGCAAATGGCATACAGGCCTATCCAGCTATGCTCTCCACTTTTAGCAATGGTAAAATTAATAAAGATATTCCAGATCCAAACCAGTTTAATCATCTAATTGTATTTATTCCAAAGCAAGAGGGAATTGATCAAGAGTTAATTCTAGATACCTCTACTAGATTGACTGTCCTGGGTAATCTGCCTTATCCTGATCAAAACCGTGATCTTTTAATTGTTCAAGATGATGGAAGTGGTTTTTTTATCAAATCACCTCTCATACCAGCTAAGCAAAATCAGATAATTGAAAACTTTTATATTGAAGTAGACGAAATTGGTAGAGGTAAAATACAATTTGAAGAACAATTTACAGGAGTTTTTTCAGAAGCTATCCGAACCCAGATTGTTCATAAAAATCGTTCTGAGGTTATTGGATATTTTCATTCATTACATAAAAAAGCTTTTAGCAATTTAAAAGCAGATGAGATCAATATATCGGGCATTGAAGAACCATCAGGAAATATTAAATTAAATTTAGAAACAACTAGTAAAAGTATATCAGAAGTTTATTTTGACGGAAAACTCATTCTTAATCTCAAAGCTGATGACTTGAAAAGCTTTTTTGAATTTCCAAAAAATAGCCGCTATGAATATCGCAAGAATTATTTATTTTCCTATAATAAAAAACTAGAGTACCGCTTTCCAAAAGATTATGAAATAGAAGAACATAACTTACGAGATATTACTTTAGAAAATAAATATGTTTTTTTAAGTTTTCAGCCCGAAAAAATTTCAGACAATCATTTTGTCCTAAATTATCAATTGACTCTTAAGGAAAACACAATCCAGCCAGAAGACTTAGCTGAGCTAAATCATATACTCACTAAATATTTTAACAAAATCACAACCTCATTAACCCTGATCAATCATCAGTCATTTAATGAACAGGAGTTTTATGCTAAATTATTAGAAGAGTACAATCAAAAAGAAATTTATCAAAATTATATCAACAAATTATTAGATCTCAATGATAAAGAGAAAGCTCTGGAAATCACCCTCAAAGCAATTAAAGAATACCCGGAAATAGAACAGTTTTATCTACTGGCAGCACTCATTTATTTAGAAAATGATGAGTTTGAGAAATGCGAAGAGCAATTACTGATTGCCTTAGAAAAAAAGCCTGATGAAATTAAAATTTATGGTTATTTAATTAATCTCTATAAACAAACAAAAGAGGATGTAAAATTAGAAAGAATTCTCTTAGAGTCTAATTCAATATTTCCAGGAAATAATATCGTAATCAATGAATTAATAAACTTTTTTAAACGACTGGAAAGATTTGAAGAGTTGATTGTCATATTAAAAGAAAATATAAAACAAGCCCCTAAGCGCTCAGATTTACATGCTGACTTAGGATTAGTCTATTCATATATCCAGGATTTTGAAAATGCAGAATCCTCATTTACAAAAGCTATTGAACTCAATGAAAAAAACGCTTATGCTTTAAACAATCTTGCCTGGTTATACTGTGAATTTAATACCAAAATTAAAACAGCAATTGAGTTAGCAAAAAAAGCTTGCGATATTAATGCATATAATGACAGTTTTTGGGATACCCTGGCAGAAGCATACTTTCTCGACGAGCAATATGATTTAGCTATTGAGACTATTTTAAAAGCTATCAAAATCAATCCAAACTATACTTATCTTCAACAACAACTGGAAAAAATTAAAAAAGCCAAAAAGCTTGCAGAACAAAAGAAATAAGATTTAGGAATTTATGGAAAATAAAAAACAATACTACCGGTCAACCATCTTAATTGCTGTAAGTGCTTTTTTATCCAGGATCTTAGGACTCCTGCGAACAACTCTCATGGGCTCCATTTATGGTGCCACTCAGACAGAGGGGCTGGCCGACTGTTATTCAGCCAGTTTTAAACTACCTGATATTATCTATAATCTAATCGTTTTTGGAATCATTTCTGTTGTTTTAGTCCCCTATTTTTCCGGTATCATTAAAAAAGACGATCAGGAGAAATTAAATAAAGCCTGTTCCTCCTTTATCAACCTGTTTTTCATACTCATGACTGGCTTTTCATTGTTAGGTTTAATTTTTGCAGAACCATTTGTCCGTTATGTTTTAGTAAAAGGATTTACAGAAAATAAAATTCTGATTACGATAAAATTAACCAGGATTATGCTTTTACAACCATTGTTTATCTCATTAGCGGGTGTTTTTGGGTCTTATTTAAATTCAATAGAAAAATACAAAGCATATGCACTAGCCATGCTATCTTACAATGTAGGTATTATTTTTGGAATCATAGCACTCAGTCCGCTTCTTGGTATTTATGGAGTTGCCTGGGGAACTGTACTAAGTGCCATATTACTTTTTTCTATCCAGCTCACTGGTGCTTTTTTTAATCACTATCGCTATCATTTTTGCCTCCCCCAATGGAACGCAGAACTTTTTTCTTTAATTAAGCTTGCTATTCCTCGTGTTGTAGCCTTGGGAAGCGAACAAATTGTCAGAATTTTTATCACCGGTGTTGCTTCATTTATTTATACAGGCGCTTTGGTCATTTTTGAATATGCAGAAAATTTTAGTATGGTCCCTTATGGAATGCTGGCAGTCAGTATTTCAACTACTTCTTTTCCTATATTCAGTAAATATCATGTGGACAAAAATTACGATACAATGCTGCATTCTTTACTGGATAAAATAAGAACTTTGATGTTTATCCTCCTGCCTGCTATTTTGTTGATGATTTTATTAAAAAAAGAAATTGTAGAAGTTCTCATTGGTTATAATAAATTCGTGTATGAAGACGTTAACTTAACTTCCCAAACTATGAGCTTTTATTTATTAGGAATCCCATTTTTCTCAATAACAACTATTTTAGCGAAATACTATTATGCCCAAAACAAATCTTTTTTACCCATGCTTGCAGCTATTGCTGCAGGCCTAACAACTGTTATAGGCAGTTATTTTTTCTCCTCCCTTTTTGCTGTTGTCGGCTTATCGATTGCCCGAGCATCAGGCTACATCATACAAACCTTTATTTTGATCCTTTTTGTCTATTACTATCACAAAAAAGAAAAATTATACCAGCGTTTTCCAGGGCAGGATTTATTAAAAACCTTGCAAATTATCCTCATTAATTTAATTATTTTTGTCTTTTTGAATATTACAAAAAAATTTATAATCATTTCTTCATTTAGCAATCTGGCAACAATACACCCCCTTTTAGGAGAAAAAATCCCAGCTTTACTTCAATGTATATTCCTAGGTTTTTCTTATCTTATTTTATATATACCAATTTGCTTGTTACTCAGGATGCCTGAAACAGCATTTTTCATAAAATTTACCAGAAAGATAAAATCAAAATGATTGACTTTTTTAAATAATTTGGCTATATTACGCTTATCATTTTGGCAAATACTGACAATGTATTTACTGCTTGCATATCTTGTTTATATATACAAACAGTAATGTAGTCAGTGCAACCTAAGGGGGTGTAGCTCAGTTGGCTAGAGCGCTTGAATGGCATTCAAGAGGTAGTGAGTTCGATTCTCATCACCTCCAATTTTGGGCAACTATTTACTGAAAAAAGCAATATTTTTTAAAAAAATATCATTGACATGGATCATTAAATAGTGTATATTGCCTCAATATAAATGATCCTGTAGCGAAGTTGGTTATCGCGCCGGCCTGTCAAGCCGGAGATCGCCGGTTCGAGCCCGGTCAGGATCGAAAAACCCCTTCCTAATTTAGGATGGGGTTTTTTTTAATCTTTTTACATAAAAAAAATACAACACCTATGAATTTATTTTCTCAAGTTAAATTAAATGATTTCTCCTCTGAAAATGAAATGAAAAACCAGCAAGAGAAATTAACCCGTTTGGATATTGATGATCAACTAAAATCTAAAATACTTCCATATTGCCGGTTAAAACCTGGAGAAATCTGGGAGGATCCTCAAAAATTACATCGGGTCGGGGTTTTAGATGCTACCAATTCTGAAGATATCCAAAAACTTTGTAATCAAAATAAAACTCAACTGATCATCAATGATCCGCCTTACAATCTTGTTCTAAATAATAAAAATACTAAAAACCTTTCTAAAACCCCTATTGATCAATATATGAATTTTTCTCATCAATGGGTAACCAATTGTACAGCTATTATGGGCCAGGATGCTCATTTGTATAT
>JAKSBL010000126.1 GCA_022361115.1 Spirochaetota bacterium
GTTCGAAATAATGCGAAGAGAATGTTAGATATTCATTCAATATCAAATTGACATGAAAAAAAATATTTACTCTTGTCTTTTTTTACTCCTGATTTTTCTGATTAGCTGCAGGCAAAGTAATGAAGGACAAATCGTAAGTCAGACACGTCGTTATCGGGAAAAAAATACAACTTCCGGTTTAACCATTCAATCTGAGCTTGGTGATATTTCTATTTCTAGCCATTATTATCCCTGGATGGATATAGAGATTACACGAGAGATAGAAACAGGTCTGGCAGCTGATATTAATAATTTAGAAATTAAATATAATCGAAAGGATAATCATTTTTTTATCCAAACTCTTAATCCTTCCTGGATAAATGGTCAGATCAATTTGGTTTTAAAAATTCCGGTTTCAATTAGAGATATTCGACTGATCAAAAAAGAGGGTAAAGTTGAATTGTCCAATTATATTGGAAATTTTGAAGCTAAAATGGAAGCAGGTTCAATTCAAGCTCGATTTTCTGGAAACCGTTTTATCTTAGACAGCCGGCAAACAGATTTGCAATTAACTATTAATTCATCCCAGCAGACAGATGTACAAATCAAAAATAATTATGGTCAAAGTACTATTCAGATTGAAAAGATTATTAGAACTTCATTTGTTGATGTAATCAGTCATTCAGGAACAATTGACTTAAGTATTAATCCCCAGATATCCTATTTTTTTGAAACCACTTATACTTCTTTTGAGTCCAGTTTTCAGCTCAATCTACTGAAAGAAGAACTGGTGAAGTCTTCCACTCATATTTATAAGGGTAAAAATCAGTCACAACCTGTGTTAAAAGTGTTTCTTCTTAATGAAAAAGGCCCCATCCACTTGTCAGATCAAACAGAAGGGTAGGGCAGTATAAAAAACTTAAGCCATTTAAAATAGTTAGATTTTTTCTGAAAGGTGATAACCTTTTTGATGGGGACAATGATAGATAGTAAGTTGTAAATTTCGTTCTTCATTTTCTCGAAATTGTTTTACATCCTGAGCTTCTCTTCTGGTATGATAGAGATTTTTCTTACATTTCTGGCAAAAATCAAAGGGTTTATGCATTTTAAAGATCTCTTTTTTAAGAATAATTTTTATGACTATAACTTTCACGAATGATTTTGTCAATGTTTCATGTTGGTGATTCAAAACTAGGTGCAGATCGATATAGTAAATAAAAATTTAAGCTTAAGGATTTTTTATTCACTTTTTAGTTTTGCTTAAATACAGATCACTATGGGGTAGTTTAAAAAAGAATATCCAAGTGTTATTTATCCACTTTGTAAAACATATCACAGCTAAAATGATCATCATGGAAAAAATTTTTGACTGTTCTTTTATTTCTTATTATATTTAGCACAGATCTTTTCTGCTTCTTAAAACTCTAAAAAAAATATCAAAAAAGATTATACAGTTGCCAATTTTTCCTGGATAATATATAAAAAGTGTAGTGAAATTTGTGTGAACTGTGGCAAAAAGACAAAGAGGTAAATATGGATTATGAAAAAATGACATTAATGGTTCAGAACGCAATTGGAGATGCTGCAAAAACTGCTATTGAAAAACAGCATCCTGAAGTCTCTTCTGAACATATCCTGGATGCTTTATTACAACAAAAAGAGGGAATAGCTGTTCCTTTATTTAATTCTATTGGTGTGGGAGCAGAACGGGTAAGAAATGAGATCAGTCGTTTATTAAGCCAAAAAGCTACTATGATGACAGAAACGAATCGCAACCCCACTTTATCTCAGGAAGTGAATCGCTTACTAATTGATGCAGAAAAAACCATGGCAAAAATGGATGATGAATATTTATCCAGTGAACATTTGATACTGGCTATGTTAAAACAAAAATCTGCTATTGGTAAAATGCTGGCAAATTTGGGGATAAATGAACAAAATATTCTCATGGCTTTAAAACAAATCCGTGGTAATCAGAAAGTAACTGATCAGAATCCTGAAGGAAAGTATAAAAATTTAAAAAAATATACTAGGGATCTAACGAGTTTGGCCCTAAAAAATAAATTAGATCCGGTAATTGGCCGGGACGATGAGATAAGAAGAATCATGCAGATCCTTTCTCGACGAACAAAAAATAATCCGGTTTTAATTGGAGAACCAGGAGTTGGAAAAACAGCAGTAGCTGAAGGATTAGCCAAACGAATCGTAGAAGGTGATGTTCCTCAAAGTTTAAAAGACAAAAAAATACTGGCGTTAGATTTAGCTATGCTAGTTGCTGGTGCTAAGTTTCGGGGTGAGTTTGAAGAAAGATTAAAGGCGGTGATTCTTGAAATTGAGAAATCCGAAGGTCAATTAATCCTTTTTATTGATGAACTTCATACTTTAGTAGGTGCCGGCTCAGCTGAAGGATCTATGGATGCCTCAAATATTTTAAAACCATCTTTAGCCAGAGGAGATATTCATTGTATTGGTGCAACCACTTTAGATGAATACCGTAAGCATATTGAAAAAGATGCGGCTTTAGAGCGCCGGTTCCAACCTCTATTAGTCAAAGAACCAACTGTTGAGGATACCATTGCAATCTTGCGAGGTTTAAAAGAACGCTATGAGGTTCATCATAAAGTTCGGATTCAGGATAATGCGATTATTAGTGCAGCCATGTTATCTGACCGTTATATTACCAGCCGTTTTTTACCGGATAAGGCAATTGATTTAATTGATGAAGCTGCTAGTCGTTTGAAAATGCAAATAGAAAGCCAACCTGAAGAACTGGATATTATTGAAAGAAAAATATTACAGTTAGAGATTGAACGACAGGCAATATCTCGTGACACAGATGAGGGGGCAAAGGAGCGATTGAATAAACTGGAAGAAGAGTTGGCGGGATTGAAAGAAAAGTCAAATGCCATGAAACTGCAATGGAATAATGAGAAAAAAGTTATTGAAGAAATAGGGATTGCCAATGAAAAACTGGAAGAGCTAAAACTGAAAGAGGAGGAGCTCATCCGGGAAGGCAATTTAACCGAAGCCAGTAAGATTAAATATGGAGAAAAAATAGAAATAGAAAAATATTTAGAAAATCTTACTGAGAAATTGAAAGAACTTCATAAAGAAACTTCTTTACTAAGAGAAGAGGTTACTGAGGAAGATATTGCAACTGTGATTTCAAACTGGACAGGCATTCCAGTAAAGAAAATGTTACAAAGTGAACGGGAAAAATTATTAGAATTGGAAAAGCATCTGCATGAAATGGTCATTGGTCAGGATGAGGCTATCAATGTAGTCAGTGATGCTATCCGTAGAAATAAGGCAGGCATTGCAGATCTGGAAAAACCTATTGGTTCATTTATCTTTGCAGGTCCGACTGGGGTAGGAAAAACAGAATTAGCCAAATCATTAGCCCGGCTCTTGTTTGATGATGAACGGGCTATGACCCGAATTGATATGTCTGAATATATGGAAAAGCACTCTGTTGCCCGTTTAATTGGTGCACCTCCCGGATATGTTGGGTATGATGAGGGGGGACAATTAACCGAAGCAGTGCGGCGGCGTCCTTATTCGGTAATATTGTTTGATGAAATTGAAAAAGCACATCAAGATGTTTTTAATGTACTCCTGCAAATCTTAGATGATGGCCGTTTAACCGATAGTAAAGGGCGAGTAGTCAATTTTAAAAATTGTATTATAATTATGACCAGTAATCTAGGGTCTCACCTTATTCATGAAGCTGAAGATATGGACCAGGTAAAAGATCAAATATTTCAGCAAATTCATCAGTATTTTAAACCAGAGTTTTTAAATCGGATTGATGAAATCATACTTTTTCACAAATTGAATAAAGAGCATTTAAAAGATATTATTAAGATACAACTGCGGCAGTTAAAAAAGAGACTTGCAGAAAAAAGTATTATTGTTCATTTTTCTGATCAACTCTATGATTTTCTCACTGAAGCTGGTTTTGATCCGCAATTTGGAGCTCGTCCTTTAAAAAGAGCGATTCAGGCACATGTAGAAAACCAAATCGCCAAACAGGTGATTGCTGGTAAAATAAAAGAACAGGATGAAATATTGATTGATAGTTCTGATGATCAGGTTTTTTTTAAAATGAAAAAAGAAAATAAGAAAAATCCATAAAAAAACAGTAGAAAATCTTGATAAATAAAATAAAACGAATATAATAAGATTTTTGTACAACAAAATCAAATATTTTTAAGCTATGTTCTCAAAGCACGCAATGCAGCAAGAACCTCTTGATCAGGTAATTTTATAATTGCCATTAATTGATTTGAAAATAAGCGGAGGAATACTTAACATGAAAAAAATTATTGTAACCATACTCATTCTAGCCTTTTTATTAAGCAGCTGTAAGGACAGCAAACAAACAACAGAAGAAAAAACGGATTCTAAAGAGCAATCAGTTTCTATTTCCATACCACCAGAAAAAGTAACTCAGTATGCTTATCCGGATTGGGTATTAACTTATGAAAAAAAAGAAGATATTGGTAAAAACCGGAACCAAGTCAAAGAAGCTGGAAATAAGTATTATTATTTAAGAATTGGTGATAAAGTCACTGTCATTGAAGAGAGTATCTATAATAAGAAACCCTGTTACTTATTTCAATTACCAGATGATAGTCAATATTGGGTTGAAAAAGAAAATTTAGTAGAAGGCTTTGTTGTCATCACTAAAGTGGATGGTGTTGATACCTATGCTCAACCTGATACAGATTATGCAACTGCTTTTAATATGCAGGTTGGGGATTTTGGAATCTATAAAGAAGATAAAAACGGCTTTGTGAAAGTGGATTTTAAAGCTTACCGTTTAGCTTCTCAGGAGGCTGAGAAAAGAACCTGGGTTGGTGAAAAATGGATTCAGGAAGGTTATATCACTACCATCAAAGTTGCTAAAGAGGCCTATTATTTATATTTAGCATATTTTTATATGATTCAAAAAAATAACCCGGAAAAGGCAATACAACAACTGGAAGCAGGATTGGAACTTCATCCTGATGAAATGACTGAAATCACTCATGTATTAAAACAATACAAAGCAGAATTAGAGGCTTTAATCACAAACGAATAAGGAGTCTAACCATGATTGGCAAACTTATCAGATTGGAAAGAATTATCAATCGGGAAAGCGGACGAAGCATTATCATTCCCTTAGATCATGGACTTACTATGGGGCCCATACCTGGTATAGAGAACATCAGACAAACTGTTGCCCAGGTTGCCATTGGAGGGGTGAATGCGGTTTTAATGCATAAAGGTAATATCATTGCCGGTCATCGTGGACAGGGAAGAGATCTGGGATTGATCATTCATCTTAGTGGTCAAACCCAACTTTCTCCCACAGCTAATGATAAAGTTTTAGTCTGCACTGTTGAAGAAGCTATAAAACTCGGTGCTGATGGTATCTCCATGCATGTTAATTTGGGAGCAGAAAATGATGGCCAGATGCTCAAAGATTTT
The DNA here is from genome assembly GCA_022361115.1 of Spirochaetota bacterium. GTDB lineage: Bacteria > Spirochaetota > GWE2-31-10 > GWE2-31-10 > GWE2-31-10 > JAKSBL01. Next base: position 5,452 of record JAKSBL010000126.1, read on the forward strand.
GGTCTGATTAGCAGACGTTGTGAAGAATGGGGAATCCCCTTATTAGCTATGATGTATACTCGTGGCCCCAAAATTCAGGATCCCTTTGCTATTGAAAATGTTAAATTAGCAGCTCGGGTGGCTAATGAATTAGGGGCGGATATGGTCAAAGTAAATTTTACTGGTGATGCTGAATCCTTTGCAAAAGTTGTTGAGGGCTGCGCTATCCCTGTTTTGATTGCTGGAGGAGAAAAAGCTGAATCTACCAGCGAAATTTTGACCAATATTAAAATGGCAATGGATGCTGGAGCTAAGGGTATTTCCATTGGCAGAAACGTTTTTCAACATGATGACCCTGCCCGTTTCTGTGAAGGAGTTGCAGCCATGATTCATCATAATGCTACTTTAGAAGAGGCAATTTCTCTCATCAATGGTGTTGTATGAAAAAAGTTTA
>JAKSBL010000391.1 GCA_022361115.1 Spirochaetota bacterium
AGTGCCTCTGATAGCCTGTTTTTAGTTAGCCTGTCGATTGATCGGGTAATGAGGCTGTTAAATGATCTAATGAAATCTCCACTTTTGCTGCTCTCTGCGTTTTTTATGAAATCCAAGACTTCAAGCATCGTGTTATGAAACTTAAGCTCATTTTGTAGTAGCTCTTTTTGCTTTTGAGAGGTTGTTTTTTGCAGACGTTGCCGAACCTCTTGAATATCTCTTTGATGATGCTGCTTATAAACCAAAGATCGCGAATGTAAATACTTTGCTGCCTTCTGAAGTATAGACTCATCACGATATATCAGCTTCAAATCCTCTGTGATCTGATTTTTGTCATCTTTGGTTAGCGCATTTCCTTTCTGTGAAAGTACCTTAAAGATTTTTGCAAGAAGATTATCCATATCGTTTATTGAACTGATTTCTTTTTTGCTTACAGGAAGATCATGACGTTTAACTTGCCTAACCTCTTCTTTGAGTTGAGCTGACTCCCGGTCTACTTCAACATCTTGAGAATTTTGAAAATTCGTCCTTTCGAGTTTTCGAGCAGCCTTGAGTGGACTCTTTGATTTAAAGAATGAAAATATCGGTTTTGCAAGCATATAGAAAAATAAAATTATAAATATTAGGTTCACTAAAGGGAATGATTCTGAAATAGCATCAAATAGAGACGGGCTTAAAAGGAAGAATGACAAGAAAGTAATGCAGTATGTAAGGGCCAGTGATATGTCCTTGGGTATGCCAATTTTCGACAATCCGTAAATCACAAATCCCATCACTAAAATGATGAGCCAGATTGCCATGAAACCGAATGATTCCAGGTTAAAATTATAAATATCTTTTGCTTTAAAAAGTCCGATTCCAAGGATTAATCCTGTGAAAATTACGATTGATTTTCCGTAACGTTTTTCGACTAATTTTTTAGGTAAAACAGCTCCACAAATGGCTATCAATAGGCCAGCAAGTATTATCAGCAAAAGCCAATCTCCGAATGGGCCGTTGAGGATTTCTTCGGGTTGGATTGGGATGAAATTTCGTAATGCGACTGCCATGATACTTCCTATAATTTAAGAAGTATTTAAGCTTTTTGGTTGAGTTCACTCCTGCAATATAATAATTGGTTGTATGAAATATTGTTTTAGAATGACTCGTTAAAATGCTGATTAATTGTAGATTTCCTAAAACACTTTTCGTTTTTTTTGCTCTGCGATGATTTCATCTGAACTGACAAATTTATCAAAATTATTTCTCTCCAAATAATTATCAATTGTCTCTGTGGATTTAATTAACATGTTTTGATATTTTACAATAAATTTAATCGTGTTTTGAAAATCTTTACCGCACATCAGCTCCGTTTGAAATACTCCTTTTATAAATCTTTCCATTGATGAATATGGCTTTTCTTCTGGGATACCTGGAAATTTCTTGAACAATTCTTTGTCAGGGTAAGCTATAGAATCATTAAATACCTCAACTATCGGAATTTTTTTTCTTAGGCGAGTATCGTCAAATATTACATCACCGTTCAGTTTCAGTTTTATTATTGACTTCGCAAGATAACATTCAAAAAAATTTGAGTAAGGTTCATAATTGTAAAAATCATTCAAAGAGTGCAGACATTCACTGTATTTGATCCAACCTAACTCGTCACAAATTTTGTCTAATCCTTCAAGTAAATTTTGATTTGGATCACAATAATCCATTATAGATTTTTTATTTTTAACGAAATGGAAAAGCAAAGTTTTAAATCTCATTGGGATGAAAATTTCATTCGGATTAAAATCGTTGTTTTTGAATAATAGTACCGGATGGAATTTTGTCATTAAGGAAAGCTCAAAAATAGCAGCTCCAGTATACAAGAAATTTTTATAATCAGTTTCCATTAACCAATTGAGTTGATAATAAAGGAGTGAAAAAGTTATACCATAAACCCCCTTCATCTTCCTTTTTACAAAGTTAAAAAATATTTCCTTGGATTTTGTTCATCCTCTTTAAAGGCCAATGAAGCTATTAGATTTTCAATTCCAAAGTGCTTTAAAAAATTAATGACTTCAAGCCATCGGGCATAACCTTCTATAATGGTAATCGGGGGAGTTACAAGGCATCCTGCTTCTGGATTAAAGTTGTAAGCCTTAATTGAATCAGAAGGTGGGAGCGGGATAAAACAATCTACATAACTATCTCCGTAGCCAACTAATTTCATAGACATGTTTTTTAGATATTCAACAGAATTTATTTCTTGAATATTATGATAATTATTATACCCTATGAAATTTTCTACTATATCAAAAATTGCATATGAATAATCTTTAAACCTTGGTGCATGGCCTTTATTGCAATAACTGCTGCCAAATAGGCATTTAATTCTTTCCCAAGATTCCCATTCATTTAATTGCTTTGTATATATTTTATAATAATTCTTATTTTGGCAAAAAAGCTGATAATTGAAATCTTCTATATTAGAAACCTCTTTGATGAATTGATCGATAAGCAATTCTTGGTTTATTCTGGCAAGAAGAAAAATAGTCCCTATAGAAGAACCTGCTATATGGACTAAATGCAAAATTTCATGAAACCTTGTTGAAAAAAATAGAGGATTTTTCTGGATATTAAAATCGTCAATGGCAGCTTTTGGTAAATTTAGCGCTTCGTTTTTAATTTCATCAAAGTCAAAGTTGTAAAGAATTGTGAATGTAGATGGCAAAAACAAACCCTTAGTACCATATAGAAAGCCGGAGATATGCTCCATAGCCATATCATCAATATAGTTCTGAAATGGTTTTGCATCTTTGACTGTATTCATAATTATCTTTCTCGTTTAGGTTTGATTATCAAATAGTGCTCGAACATTCCTTTTTTTATTTCAAGGATAAAATTTTCATTTTCGACATGAATATCATCCTCGTCATCGTCAGCAAAACCAAATGAAGTTTTAGATTCAATAGAAGCATCTAAAAGAATTGTATCGCCAAGTTTAACCAATATTTTATTTGCCTCTTTAAAAGGTAGCGTTATTGTATCCCCAACCCACTCAATAGTTTTTTCAATTGAATCAAAAAAAACATGAAATTTTTCCAGTTGATATCTTTCAATAATTTGTTTTGCTCTGGTGTTCTGAGGTTGAATTTTTAAAATTTCTTTTAAACAAAAAACCGCTCTGTCATCTTCGCTGAGTTCACTATAGCATTCTGATATTTGGATTAGTGTAGATGGGTTTATGACTGAAGTAAGTTCAGGTATAAACGCCCAAAACTTTTCGGTTTTTGTTAGAATTTTACACAAATCTAATTCAATTTTTTTTATTCTTTGGAATTGTTTTTCGCTGAAAAAGTCTTTTTTATTTAATTTATCAATTTCTGTAAATAGCTTGGAAAACAATTCAAGAAAATCGACTTCCAACAGGCAATCTAATTGGGAAATAAAATGTTCTATTATATCGGGATATTCATTTAATTCTGTACCTGCTATTAAAATATAGTTAGACGCATCATGATACTGGCCAGATTGTATAAGGTTTATGGCTTTTGACACCAATATATCAGATACACATTCAAATTTTGTCTTTATGTCCGACATATTCTTCCTCAATTTTTTTTTCAATTTTTTGCATCATCTTGTTATTTTCAAAAATGCGTTTAATGATTTCATTTTTTGCATCTCCTAAGTATCTTTTTAGAGAATTATCTTTGACTGGTGTATCTTGCTCTAATAGTCTCTGATGGATTTCTTCCTCTTCTCGACACCAATATGC
>JAKSBL010000364.1 GCA_022361115.1 Spirochaetota bacterium
CTGGAGCTGACCAGAGGCTTTGCCGTATTTCCAAGAGGAGGTGAAAAAATTGAGTTAACTGCTATTTATCAGCAGGATCGACAACTCATCAGAGGCAATCCGATTTATTCAGAATATTCAGCTTTGACCATAACTGATATCTTAAGTGATAATGAAAGTAGAGCAATGGGATTTGGGCTGAGTAATGTTTTACAGACCAGTTTTCCGGCCATGTTTAAAACAGGAACTTCTAATCAATTTAATAATATCTGGACATTAGGAGCTACTGTTGATTATACAGTAGGTGTTTGGATTGGAAATTTTAGTGGAGAAACAGTAATAGGAAAAACCGGTAGTACTTTACCTGCTTTGTTAGCAGTGGCAGCTTTGAAATTTCTATCTGAACAGCAAAAACCAAATGAGTTTAAGAAACCTGAATCTACCAAGAGAACAGCTCTCTGTGCTTTATCAGGTAAAAAAACGTCTCCCCATTGCACCGGAGTGATTTATGAATATTTACCTATTCATAGTAATCTGGCTGAATGTGACTATCATAAGTTAAAGAATGGCCGGATTGAAGTTGTATATCCTTTAGAATTCCAGAATTGGGCGGCAAGTGAAAATTTACAGGGAATAAATTTTCATAATGTAAATGCTGTCTTAAAAATTATTAAGCCGAAAGAAAAGGCTACTTATTTTTTTGATCCTTCGATCAGATTTAAAGACCAGGGAATTTTAGTCGAAATTCTCAGCCCCCATGGTGAAGATGAGTTACAGGTTTATCATAATGGTAAATTTTATAAAAAACTGACAGCTCCATTTCAGTTCTTTTTTCCCATGAAAAAAGGTCATCATCATTTAAAAGTCATATCACCCTCTGATTCTGATGAAGTCAGATTTACTATAAAATAAATAAAAAAATTTTTAATAGGAAAAAATTCAATCTAAATAAATTCACCTATTCAGTAAATAATCTTTCCCAGCCATTGTAAGGTATTAATGGTATGATATCAAAAATTATGAGTTTATTTTTTACTAATGGAAATTGATTGAGTTTTTTTTCTGCCTCCTTTTTATCTTTACATTCTAAAATGATTATTGCCCCATGGTTTTCTTGAGAAAAATAGATTTCTCTGATAAATCCGGATAGATAATTTTTCCAAACTGCTAGAGCTTCTTCTTTTAAATAAGGAGAAAAATCAGAATTTTCTTTTAATTCTCTTTCAATGGCTAAAATTTTCATTATTGATCCTTTATTCTTCCAGGCTGATCCATATTTTTGTTTTTATATATTTTGTGGATTATTGATTATTCTCTAATTATAAATTATTATTGTAATAATGAGAGAAAAAAACAAAGCAACAAGTAAATTAATAAAATATTTTCTCTTCTTCATTACCGGAATCATTTTAATCTTACTTTTTGATTCTTGCAGAATGATAAGAAAGGATATTTTAACTAAAGAAGAACAAAAATGGATAAGAGAAAATTCTGGTAAAATTCGCTTAGCCTATGATCCTTCCTGGCCTCCTTATGAATTTCAAAGTGATGAAGCAGTCTATAGTGGATTATCTGCAGATTTTATTCATTTAATCGAGCAAAAATTGAATTTCAAATTTCAGATTATCCATACATCTACCTGGTTTGAATCTTATACTAAATTTCTCAATAAAGAAGTTGATGTTTTGCCCAGTGTTGCGAAAAATCAAAAAAGGGTAGACAAAATGAGATTTACTGATTCTTATTACTCAGCTACCGCAGCTATAATAGTAAATCAAACCGATAAGAATAACTACCAGATGTCTCAGTTAATCGGGAAAAAAATCGGGGTTATAAAAGAGTATTCTGTTGAAAAATACCTCCAAAACAAATATAGTGAATTAACTCTGGTTCCGTTTATGAATCACCAAACTGCTTTTCAGCAATTAATGGATGGGCAGATTGATGCGTTTATTGAAGTACCAGCAATCATTTCCTATTATTTAGGAGATGATAAGCTCAGTGATTTAAGAGTTGCTGGAGATTCTGGTTTTGTTTATCACCTTTCAATGGCAACACATATTGATAGTCCTATGTTAAATCGAATACTTAACAAAGGACTCAAAATGATTGATGAAAAAGAAATGGTTTCTATTAAGAAAAATTGGATAAAGCTGGGATTTACAAAAGAAAAAAACAATCAATACATCTATTTATTATTACTGGTAATCGTTTTTTTGATACTCATTATCTTTTGTTTATTATTACTCTCTTTTTTTGCACGTTTTGAAAAAGTAAAGAAAATCACTTTTTTTCATTATATTTATCAAGTTTCTAGTAATATAATAAAAAACTATAATTTAGGTTTAATTCTTTTCTTTATTTTCATCATTATATTCAGTATAGTGGTTACTATTATTGTTTATCAGAGTGACAAGGATATCTTAACTAATGAAGAAAGAAAATGGTTAAACTCATTAGAAAAACCTGTTTTATTTTGTCCTTGCCCGGAATATCCGCCTATTGATTTCATTGATAATCAAAGTAACTATAGTGGGATTACCAGAGATATATTGCGCCTTATTGAAGATAGGATTAATTATCAATTTGAGCTCATCCACCTTTCTACTTGGCAAGAACTAATAGACAGTGTAAAAAACAAAAAAGTGGATTTTGTTAGTTCGATTCAAAAAACTGATGAAAGAAGCGAATATCTACGTTTTACTCAACCCTATTTTATAGTAAAAACAGTCTTTATCACTCGAAATAATTTCAATGAGCCAATCACTTCAGAGACAATCTGTGATTTAACTATATGTATCACTAAAGGTTATGCCGTAACAGATTATATAAAAGAAAAATATCCAGATGCACAATTACTTTATGTAAAGGGTAATCTGGAAGGGTTGTTAAAGGTATCTTTTGGGGAAGCAGACATGATGGTGATCGACTTACCACTGGCAACCTACTTAATTGATAAAAATGCTATTACTAATTTAAAAGTTACTGGTTTCACTGGTTACGAATATCAACTGAGGTTTGGAATAAGAGATGATTATCCGCTGCTGGATTCCATTTTACAAAAAGGTTTGATGACAATCAGTAAAAGAGAAATAAAAAGGGTTAGTGACAACTGGATTGGTATTGAGTCAGGTGATGTAAAGATCAATCAATCATCAATATATTTTTTAGTAGCTGGATTGATTTTTATTTTGGTGATTATCTTATTGATCTTGATATGGAACAGAACTTTAAAAAGAAAAGTAAATCAGCAAACTAGAGCTTTACAAAGAGAACTTGAGGAAAGGAAACAAATTGAA
>JAKSBL010000341.1 GCA_022361115.1 Spirochaetota bacterium
CTTCCACTCCATACCAGCTCCTGACGGCAGATCCACGGATGTGGGGACTGCGTTGTTCAATAAGTTAGAGCGTGTTGTTTAACTGCTGCCTTTTTGCTTTTGTGCTTTGGCCAGCTCAATCGTACCCGTATCAGGCTGAATGCGGGGCTGAGCTTTTGGGCCCCATCGAAGCGCGCCCATTTTCCAAAGATAGAATAATGCGGCGACCAACACCGCGATAAAAATGCTTGCTTCAATATGTGAACGGCTGTTTTTGTTAAATGATTTTAACAATCTGGATGGCAGCCCCTGGTTAATTCAGTTGATTGACCAGGTAAAGAGAGGAATTAAACTGACTGCAGAAGATCCAGAGTTACACTATTATCTAGCTTTTGCTTATCACAACCTCATTACTACAGTTAATACTTTTTTTCAATACAAAGATTTAAGAGATAAACATGCCCGTAAATTACTAAAACTGGATAAGGAAGGATTGTACTCCCTTTTATTTCATGCAGATTACCATATGACCTATGATAAAAGAGCTGGTGCGGATCGTAAAAAAGGTAGAGAGCTGTTTGATTTATTAATTCAACAATTCTCTGATGATTTTCGTGCTTTATTTGTTATTGCTGAAATATATTATAAAAGATTAGATTTTGAGCAGTCTGAAGTTTTTTATCAAAAGTTGCTGAAAAAGGTTCCTCAGCACAGTATTGCCTTCAGAAGATTGAAAACACTAAAAATTATTAAACAAAAGCCACAGATCAGCAGGATTTATTTTTATGAAAAATCTGGAATTGATCACCAGATTTTTAAAAGATTTTTAAAAGTAAATCCTGGTAGTTTTTTAACTCCTGCTGTTATACAATCTATTCGTAAAGACTTAATGAAATACCGTAAGGTTCAATATGTTTCTGTTGATATATTTGAAAATTCCGATCAAACAGTTGATTTAAAAATCAATATTACTGCAGAAAAGCAGAAAATGGTGGTATTAAACAGTGGTTTGGAATTGGTTTTTAATAGTGGTGATATTGTAACTCTAGATCGATTAAAAACAGGTATTGTTCCGCCTGTTTTTTATTATTCTAATAGTGATTTTTTTAACCAGGGAATTCTTGACTTTACTTTTTATAGTGTTTCTGGATTATTATGGAATGGTCAGCTTAAAATCAATATTCTGGAAATGGTTGACATACGGACAGAAGTGGAATTCTGGGATTTACCGGTTCTCTTTACATTGGATATTTATTCTGCTAAAAGAAAAAATCTTGCAAAAGTAAATCATCTCTATTTAAAACCGAAATTAGAAATAGCTAAATACTTTAATCCTATTCATCTGGATTTATCCTTTTCCTATCAACCTAAAATCTACTTTCTTTTGCCAAATATGCCAGATTATGAGATACAAAATCAGGCTGCTTTTCATGATTTTCCAACAATAATTGCAGTCCACAACTTAAGATTGGCTTTAGTATTAGATTTAATCAATCTGTTAGAATTTGGGTGGGTTCGCTCTGGTTTTAAAATCGCATTAGCGGCTGAGTGGTTAAAATTAACCCCTGATCAAACCTGGGGTTATGTTGATCATCCTTCAATACCGACTAATACTTGTTTTCGTTTTAATGTTTATGGAGAATATTCAAAATTTTTTCCACCGGTTTTTTATATCTCAATTGCAGTACAATATCAGGGGGGTATAAACATGTACCCTCTAGTGAAACCAAAGATTGGGAAAGGTACCATTGGAACGCCATTTGGTTTTGAAATCAAAGTTCATGGATTACAAAGAGACCAATATACTGCAGATCATTTATTTTTAATCAATACATTATTAGGATTTAAAACTTCCCGTTTTTTTCATCTGGGATTATACTTAGATGGAATTTATTTTATTGAAAAGTATGCAATTTCTTATCTGGCCATGATTAACGATACAGATTTCAGTCATAATATTTTACTGGGATTTGGAATTTTTTTTAAGTGGACTCCAGGCTGGTTATTTGACATTGTTTTTGAAACCAGTTTTGCGTTGGATACTGGAGGAACGGCTATCCTGGGGCCAGTATTGGGAATCTATTTGCAAAAAACTTTTCTCCTGAAATAAATCATTTATTGTCAATTGTCCTGGATTAATTGTATTTTAACACTGTACAGATCTATCAATGGGTTTATAATTATTATTGTAAGGTTTTTTAAAACAGGGATGAGCATGTTAGTAAACCATTTAGTTGAGATTACCAATCATGACTATTTTACTACAATTCACAACAAAAAAGATTATCAAATCAATTTAATTGAAAAAGGCTTAGCTGTAATTCATTGGAAAAATCAAAAAGAACTCATTACTGCTCCAGCGGTTATCTGTTTTAAAAAAGAGCAGGATCTCAAACTGATAGATCAAATTGATTTAAAGACTAAAACTCTTTGTTTTTCAACAGATTTTTTAAACCCTTTAGACATATCCAAAGTGAGAACTGCAGTTGATTTGCCGGATTATCATTTACTGAAACCCCTTTTTTATAATGATTCTCAATTCATTTTCGAACTCCATTTGGATCAAATGAAAATCAAAAAAATAATAGAAATCATGAAACGGATTGAAAACCTTTTAAAAAATGATGGTAATTGTGAAGATTTAGGTTTTTGCCGTACTTTTGTGGAACAAATCATGTTGATGCTGATTGATTTTAAAAAAGAAGAACAGGAAATTTCCAGTTTGCAGATTCAGAATACTGATCATGAAATGGAAGCATTGTTATTATATCTTCATACGCATTATCAGAAAAAAATATCCATTAGTGATCTAGCTCGATTATTTCATACTAATCGTACTTCTCTGAATAAAAGATTTCAAAATATAACAGGTTATTCCCCTATCCATTATCTGCTTCATTACCGTCTTCAACTTGCTGCGGGGATGTTGATTAAAACAAATTATTCTATCTCTGAAATATACAATCAGGTTGGTTTTACCGACCAGACCCATTTTAACAGAGCCTTTAAAAAGATGTTTTCTCTGACACCATTGGAGTATCGGAGGAAATTTGTGAATCCTCTGAAAGGAGCACAAGATATGAATACTAAAAGAAGACAACAATTATTGAAAGCTTATGGCAATTATTTAAATTTTTTCTTGGATAATGTGGGGTATGATTCTTTTAAAGATATCCGTTTTTTAAAAGATCCTCATATTTATCTTTATCTTCATTTTTATCGACATGCCGTATACACTCTGACGGGCCATTATTTCAATAATGTAAATGCTCGAAAAGTTTTTCATCATTTATTGGATTTTTGTAAGGTAAATGATCAAAAAGATTTTGAGTCTATCCCTGCCGAATGTATCGAACAATGGAAATCCAAGTATTTAGAGTGTTTTCTCAAGCAAGAACCTTTACCGGAAACTGATCCAGATTATCGTTTCTTTTCGCGTATTAAACATTTTTTAGGTATCGATCATTGAGTAATATTTTGATAGGATAGCTGAATCATTGAATTGGCAAGGTTATCCATGATTAAATCAGATGTTTCTTTATTTCCATTATCCCAGTGAATGCCAAAAACATAGCCTACTGTCAGGATTTTTGCTTTTTCTGAATTTGGAGCAACAGGATTCCCTTCCTGGTCCCGATAAACAATTACCAATCTTCCTTTATAGCGACTTTGGGAGAAATTTTTTTCATTGTTTTCTGGTATCCACCCTCCAGTCGCTGCTGTGAAAAACTGATGCATTGGTTTTTTGCTTTGATTCATCAAACTCCGCCCGCTAACTTCTCCTTTCATAATCCAGCAATGATTGAGTAAGGGGCTTTCTTCAATAGTAAGATCTTTTTGTTTAAATTGAAATTGCTGATGAAAATCCAATGAGTTTTCCTTAAAGATTTTTGGAGTCCTTTTTTTTGTATAATTATAATAATCGTATTGAACTAGCTGAAATATTTCTTCCTGATCAATTTCTTTTGTTTGAGGATTATAGCCAAATATTCTCTTCCTGGATGATTTTTCCAAGTTAGAATAAGATACGTGATCCAGAGGAATCATATAAATACCATACCAGAGATGATACCGTATTTCATCAGCAGGATCTAAAAAGGTCGTTTTCGCCCAGAAAGTTTTTTTTCCAATGGAAAAGTAATTTGTCCCATGATTTATTGAGATATTTTCCTTGTCCAATTGCATATTTTTCCAAATAGGCATAGGCATACTCATCAGTTTTTCGTGGAGTCCATATTTTCTTAAAATAGTTTGAGGGTGATTGGGTTTTAAATTAGTAACCTGATAATCTTTAACAAAGGGATATAGTACCTCCATGTTATGAAGTATTAAAAAAAGAAATCTTCCAAAAAGGTTACCAGTAATGGTGGTATTGATTGGAGGAATTAAAATTAATATAAAGATTAAAGCTATTATGATGAGTGGTTTGGCGAGCTTTTTCATAGTATTTTCCTGGGTACTATCAATATTTAAAATATATTATCAGGATAAGAATGAGTCAATATTTTTAAAGAAAATTTAAATTTTAAGATAATCTGAAAGTGTAAAACTAAGATTGGTGGTTTTAGGTGGGGTAATAGTTTCTTTTTTTTAATAATTGCCCCTGGCGTTTTTTTTTATTACTTTTATAGTATCAATTACGAGGATAGAATATGAACTTGCCAAATTCTTTTGAACAATTAATTCAAACATCAGAAAAACCGATATTAGTAGACTTTTGGGCTGACTGGTGTGGTCCTTGTAAGCTGATGTCTCCTATCATTGCTGAAATTGCCAAAGAGTATAAAGATAAAGTATTAGTGATCAAAATTAATGTAGACCAAAAACAAAGCCTGGCAGCAAAATATCAAATTCAATCTATCCCTACTATTATGCTTTTTAAAAATGGCCATGAAGTGATCCGGCTTCCGGGTGCTCGTGCTAAAACAGCTTTATTAAATGAATTAAGTCCATTTATCTCCTAAAAACCGAGAAAAAGATTAAAAAAATTTTGACATCATATCCTAATTCTCATATAATCAAGCCATAAAATCATTATTCAAATAGGTTTAAGGAGTAAAATATGCCAAAGGTTTTAGTTGCAACTGAAAAGCCCTTTGCTAAAAAAGCAATTCATGGAATTAATGGAATATTTTCCAAAGCAGGCTATGATGTTCAATATTTAGAGTCTTATACAGAAAAATCAGCTTTACTGAAAGCTGTAGAAACTGTGGATGCATTAATCATTCGGAGTGACAAAATAGATGAAGAAGTGATTAATCATGCAAAGGAATTAAAAATTATTGTTCGTGCAGGCGCTGGATATGATAATGTAGATTTACAAGCAGCAACCAATAAAGATATTGTAGTGATGAATACTCCAGGTCAGAATGCTAACGCTGTTGCTGAATTGGTGTTTGGTATGATGATCAGTGTTGCACGAAACTGGTTTAATGGAAAACCGGGTACTGAATTAAGAGATAAAACCTTGGGTATTCATGCTTATGGTAATGTCGGCCGAATTGTAGCTCATATTGCAAAAGGATTTAGAATGGATGTTTATGCTTATGATCCTTTTGTAGATAGGGCAACAATGGAAGACGAAGGAATTGGTTATATTGAAAGTGCTGAAGAACTTTATTCAAAATGTCAGTATATCTCTCTTCATTTACCCTATGTTAAAGCAACAGAAAAAATGATCAATTATGATTTGCTAAAACTGATGCCGGAAGAAGCATGTATAGTAAATACAGCACGAAAAGAAGTAATCGATGAAGAAGGTTTGTTAAAGATTTTAGGAGAAAGAGAATGCTTTCGCTATGCTTCAGATATTAGGCCGAATTGTGCAGCAGAAATTGAACAAAAATTTGAAGGTAAATACTATTTTACACCCAAAAAAATGGGGGCTCAAACTAGAGAAGCAAATATCAATGCTGCTTTAGCTGCTTCCAAGCAAATTGTTCACTTTTTAGAAAAAGGCGACTGTACTTTTCAGGTAAATAAATAAAAATCTTACAATTGTAAGCACCTTTCATAATTATAAAGCCTTTATAGTTTTCTTAATTCCATAATTTGGCGGGCGGGAAAAACTTTGCTGGGACATACTTTGCTACAGGCAATATGGCGCTGGCATAGTTTTTCTCCCTGTTCTCCTTTTGCCCTTTTCAGTAAGTCTTGACTCTGATCTGGATGTTCTTTTCTTTGATTATTAATAGCTGAAAGCACGGCTGGACCAAAAAAAATATTTTGATCTTTCATTTCCGGGCAGGCGGAAACACAACTTGCGCATTCGATACAATTTTGTAATCTTTCAAATATCGGAAAATTGGGTGGTAATTGAGGATTTTGCTTGGTTTCACTTTTTTTTAAATAATCCCAGTTAACATCAAAATCGTGATAGAAGTTTTTCATATGCACTGCTAGATCCGCAATAATATCATGATTTTTTAAAGGTTCTATAGTAACTACCTCAGTGTTCAGTGAATAGACATTAGTAATACACATTAAAGACTCTTTACCATTGATAACAGCAGCACAAGTACCACAAGAGGAATGATGACAGGAATGGCGGTAAACCAGAGTAGAATCCTTTAAGGAATAGATTTTTTCTACAGCATCGAGTACTGTCATTTTTTCATTGATTTCGATTTGAAATTCATGAAACTGGGGAGGATCAATGAGTCCTGGCTGATACCGTTTGATTTTAAAATTTAAATTTTTATGTTTCATATTCTAAGCCTTTTGATAATACTTTCGATAGGATACTAATGGATAGCTATGAGTCGCACAGGCAATATGGCGATTTGTTTTTTGACAGATTAAATCACTGGCTAATTCAGCCATTCTCCTTAGAGTTGTCCCTTTTCCTCCAATAATGGAAACAAATCCCTTTATTCCTTCTTCCTGTTCATGATCATAACAATCAAAAGACCGGGTGATTTTTTGAGGATCATCAATTGCCTGTTGTGGTTTAATCAAAGGACGCGCAGCACACCAGGACGCCCGGATTGGAATATTTTGAATTTCTGGTACCATCTGACTACATAATTCAATCATTCGCTGAATATCTTCATAGCGCATGACTAATTTATCAGGATCATCATCTAACCAAAGTGATGTGCCTAGTACAGATAATAGGCGTTGAGGAACAATGATATCCCCCTCTCCAGCAGGATGTAAACGATTGATTGCCATATTGGTTACCCGTTTTTCAATGGCAACCATAATTCCTGGTCCGGGCTGAATTGGTAGATGGACATTAGCCATTTTGGCAATTTTTCCAGCCCAGGCACCAGTAGCATTGATAAAGTAGTCTCCTTCAATAATGAATTTTTTACCTGTAGCATGACTTACTACACTGGCAGCTGTTATTTGTTGATTATTTTTATGAAAACCTGTAACTTCGCAAAAAGGGTGGATTTTTCCTCCGTTTAGTTGAGCAGTGGCAAAAAAACTTAAAGGCAGCCGCCAGGCGTCAAAAGTTGCATCTGGAACCCGAACTGCCAGTTTTAAATCAGGATTAAGTGCAGGCTCTATTTGAAGGGCATTTTCGGGTGTTAATGTTTCTAGAGGGATTCCACATTCAACACAGGCATTGATAAAGAGCTGGCTATATTGTACTTCATCCTCTGTGATAGCAACAAAAAGCCCATCATTTTTTTCTATTACTCCAGGAGCAATGTTTTTTAAGATTTGATTTTCTAAAATACATTCTGTTGCTGCCTCTGGATCATCTACTGCATAACGGGCACCGCTGTGAAGAAGGCCATGATGGCGTCCGGTAGTTCCTGAAGTGAGTTCTCCTTTTTCCAGTAATATCACTTCAAATCCTCTGAGTACCAGGTCATGGGCAAGAGCGGCACCAGTCCCTCCGCCGCCAATAATTACAATTTTTTCCATAATTTACTTAAAATCCTTTGTTATGTATTGATCATTTTAGTCTTGGATAAAATCTTTGAGTTGAATGTCAGGGTGGTGATATCGCCCTTTTGTTTCCGTTTTTTGTCCATACTGAATGGCTTTTTGAGGACACCAGTTGATACAGGCAAAACATTGCTCACACTGGGTTTTCCAAACAGGTAAGTTATCTTTCATACTGATGTTTTCAACCGGGCAGAGTCTGACACAGATTTTGCAGCTGTTACAATTTTCATTAACCCAAAATTGTTTCCCCAATTGTTCAATAAAATTATAGCCAAATTTATATAAAATACCTGGATGAATATAATTTCTAAAAAGCTCTGGAGATTGATAGAGACAGGTTGCTTTATTTTGAATTTGAGTGATTATTGTTTGAAAGGATTTTTCAAAACCAGAAAGAATTTCATTAATTTTTTCTTCTTCTTGATCTTCCCAAAATGGAATATAATTATTTGGCATTTCCAAAGAAAATCCTGCAGATAGCTTTTTCTTCAAGATTTTTTTTCCCATTTTTATCGATAAACCGGGTTCACCCCCATTTGTTGCAAGTAAATAATTATAGGATTGCTTCAGTTGTGGTGCCAGGGTTTTAAGAAACCTGACTACAATTTTGGGAATACGATACATGTATACCGGATAAACGACACCAATAGTAGCAAAATCAGTAGGAATGGTTTTATTCAAAATTTTAGGTATGGAATAAACTGCAGCTTCCGGTAATTTTTTGGCCAGTGATTGAGCTACTTTAAACGAATTTCCAGTACCGCTAAAATAAAACACTGCATTTTTCATTAAAAACTTCCTTATCTATAATTAATAATTGTCATTATTATAAAAGAAAAAAGATATCGTGTCAAAAATATTATAAATACATAAAGTTTGGTCCGATTAAATTGGTACAGCCCTTTATTTAGTGAGTTAAATGAAAACAACACCAATTATCCTGAATAGAGCTATTAAGGATAGTGAACTGGTGCTGCTGAAAAAGCTCTATCATCTGTGATTGCCACTCCTGACTAATTCCACTAATAATTAGATGTCCTTTTTGAGCTAATAATATTTTTATGGATGAAATATTGTGTTTAACAATTGTTGTCAGTAAATTAGCACAAATAATTTCAAATTTTAGGGGTGAGGTAAATTGACTGATATCAGATTGTATGATTTTTTTAAATTTGATCTGGTTTAACTGAGCATTTTGCTGAGTTTTTTTTACGCTTTCTTTTTCAATATCAATTGCTGTAATATTTTTAGTTCCTAGAATACCAGCTATGATAGCTAGAATTCCAGTGCCAGTGCCGATATCCAGAAATTCTATTTGTCCGGTTTGCTTTTTTGAATAACCAGTCAGTAATTGAGAGAGGTGTTCAGCACATTGCCTGGTAGTCGGGTGTCTTCCGTCACCAAAAGCATCTTTTGCATCCAAGATAATAATATTTTGATAGTTGTCTGGTGCATTTTGCTTAGAATTTAAGGGATGGATATAAATGCTATCAGTAAGAGCAAAGCCTTGGTAGAACTCAAGCCATTGGTATTTCCAGTCTTCTTCATTAAAAGGGATTAATTGAAATCCTTGTGATTTCAGATACTCTGTATTTATTGGGTCTTTAGAAAAGATTGCAGATATGATGAACTGATTATTCTTGATTTCACAAGAAATACTTTCAGCACCTGCTGCAAATAGGATTTCTGAAAACAGGTCTTCTTCATCTGGTAGTATGGTTTTACTGACTCTAAATGACATGAGGTTGCTTTTATGCTTTATTTTTTTCTTTTTTAATCAGGGTAACTGCAATCTTTAATTTAGCTAAAATTTTATTTAACAATTGTTCAATTTTATCGATCTTGATATCTATAATTTCTTTTTCTTCATATTTGGATTTTAAAACAGTTAAAAATTCATTATTCAAACCAATGTACTGTTCTTTAGAATTGAGAATATCCAAATAAAGGTGAAATAAAAATTGATATAATGAACGGATAGTTGCATCTTTCATTTTTTTTGAAAGGTCACTTTCTTGTTCTTGTATTTGATAGAGAGTTTTTAACAGATTTTTATTATTAATACGAAATCGGGAAAAAGTCAACTTTTCTTTCTTAAAGGTATTGATTTTGGCATCAAAATAATTAATTTCCATATCTTGTTCAGGCCGGGGCAGTCTAAAAATGATTAAGAACAAATCCAAAATCGTTGAGAAAAAATTTTTTTGATGGAAGCAATATTTTTTATAAGCCTTTGAAGAGATTTGTTCTAGGTCCTCATAAAAAGGAATTACCTGAGTAGTATAAATCATGATTGTTTGTAAGAAAACTTTTGGAGAAACCTGAATATCGGTTACTTCTTTGATTGTTAAGAATTGATCCTTTAAATCTTCTAAAGCAATTTCAATATTGGTTGTAAAGTGCTCAATTAAAGCTTCATTTACATAATATTGAATAAAATCAATATCTGGGCAGTTATTTTCAATTTCATCTTTTACTAGTTTCACAAATTGATCTGGATTTTGTTCATATCCAGATAAATTAAAAACCGGATTTTCCAGTTTTGGAAAAACCACTAAACGTAAATGCATAGTATAAAGATTCTTATTAAAACGGCTAAGTTCAATTATTTTTTTATTCAGTTTATCCTGATTTGAAGCTAAAAAACTTTTATTTTGAAATATTTTTTTACGAATTTCAGGATTATTTTCATTTACAGCAATATTAAATAACTCATTCAGCATTACTGTATTGTGACTTTTATGATTTAAATCATGAAAATGGGCCATTCCACTAATGACTCTGGCCTGTTCTAACAGATTTTCCGGTACGAATTTAACCTGGCTAAATTTGTTACTCAAATATTGGTAAGTTAATTTAATTTTTAATAACCTGGTGTAACATTGAGTTTTGTCCGTTTCAATGTCAATTGTCTTGTCATCAGGTAATAACTCATCAAAATTTTCTCGATTGATTTCTAAATAACGATCTCCTTCAATGAGAGATTTTTGATTAAAGATGTAGATTACATTACTCAGATTATTAACCATACTTCCCAAAAGGTTAGTGACATAGGGTACATTTTTAGTGAGGTAGATGTCTTTAATATCGGAAAGAATCTTCAGGTAAAAATCTTGCTGGTTTACTTCCATGTGGTTATTACATCCATAAATCTAGAAGTGTTGAGAAGAATTTTTATTCAACTCAAAAAGAAATTAAAAATCAAATTCTATATCAGTTGTTTTATTCTTGCTTACAATATTATCCAGTTTTTTTGTTTCATCTTTTAATTCATTATTGGCCAATAGTATTTCTTTGGCTAATTCATAATTTTGGGCGGATTCCTGATTAATAGATTCTAAGTTACGAGCTATTTCTTTACCACCACTGTCCAATTCCTGAGTTGCAAAAGAGATTTGTTGAATCACCTTGGAGATATCTTCTAACTTTTGAGTAATGAGTGAGTAAATGTCAAAACTCCGATTATTTAGGGTGGAAACATTGCTGATTTTTTTTCCTGATTCAAGTAAAAGATTACTGACGTCCTGGGCAGATAAAGTTGATTTTTCAGCTAATTTTTGAATTTCATTAGCAACAACAGCAAAGCCTTTACCGGCTGTTCCTGCTCTTGCTGCTTCGATTGCCGCATTTAAAGCCAGTAATGTGGTATTTTCGGCTATATCATTTACTTTCTCAATACTATCAAACATAATTTTACTAAAATTAACCAGTTCATTGATTTCTGTACGGCTGTTATTCAAACTTTTCATACCTGACTGAATTTCATCAACAACAAGATTAAGGTTTTCAGAAGTTGTGTTTGTGTTCTTATTGATTTCTTCCAATGATGCCATTAATTCTTCTGTTGAGCTGGCAATTTCTTCAACATTGGTTGCTTGATTTTCAGAGGAGTTTGTGAGTGTATTGATAAAATTAGAAGTTTTTTCACTTAAATTTTTAACAGATTTAGTAAAAGTGCCTGCTATTTCCAAAGTATGGACTGCGACTTCTCTATCTTCAGCTAATTCTTCTTCTTTCAGGCTGGCGTTCTTAAAAACTTTTCGAATGGTCAGGGTTATCATAATAGATACAGTCGAAACGATTGCCATTGTGACAATTCGAAAGGTAAAGTGTGAAGTCACTTCAATCATTTGGCCAGTAATTTCATCCCAGAAAAATGTATAGAACCCTATGTTTATGATAAGAATTAAGCAGATTTCATAGACAATTAAAGCAAAATCAACATGTAAAATGACAAAAGCCAGCGTCATAAAACAAAAAGCCCAGCCATCATTGTTAATATTGAGTGAAGCATACCAATAAGCAGGATATACCAGTGTAAAAGTGGTAATAATGAGATATTTAAGAAATTTTCTCCTCTTTTTGATAAATATAAATGCTGCTGTAGAAATTAAATTAAGAATAATGAATGATAGATCAACAACAAATAAATTAAAAAAGACACGGTTCATGTCTACTTCATCTTTGGTTAACTGAGAAAAGGTATAACCAATTGTTCCGGCAATCATCACACTCCAGAGAACGATAATAATTAACCGGTTTATTTTATCTTCATCAACATTTATTTGAACTCTTTCCATTAGACTTCCTACCTAAAACTGGATACATATTATTATCATTGTCGGAGAAATCCGTTTATTTTTTAGATTTATCGTTGATAATTCACATTTTATCCTTTATAATACCAATCAGAAATGAAGCTTGATAAGAGGTGGGAATATGGAAAAATGGCATCTGATTTGGACAGGCTTTGCCTTTACTTTAATATTGGTTCTGGCAACCTGGATTAGTAATAAAAATAGAAAATGGTCCTTTTTATTTACTTTTATCATTCCCATTTGTTTAACTACACCTATTGTTTTAATTTTTAATGTATTTAAAGATTTTGCAAATCCAGTTTTTGCTATTTTAAAACTATATTCAGTTACCCTTAGTGCTGTTTTTGTTTGGATTATCCTTTTAAAACCTGAAACAAGATGGGCAAAGATATTAAGGGTAGTTTTTTTTGGTGTCAATATTTTAGAGGCAGTAATTACAGAATTTGTGAATGGTTACTTCTTAAATCCTATAGCAGGTTTATTGATTTTATTAACCTTACCCGGCTGGAATTCAATAGAAATAGATGAAGATAGAGGAAGATTAGTCTGGGATAGTAGCTTCATATGGGTACTCGCCTATTCTCTCTGGAATATTTGCTTTAGTATCAATTTATATCCAGCTCTCTGGTATTTAAATTCACTACATGTAGTCGTTGCTTTTATATTTGTTTTCAGGCATCCACAGTGGTATGCTGAAATCCGGGCAGTTTCATTAAATATCTGCTTTTCCATCATGATTGCTTTTTGGCCGATTGTGTCTGTATTGCAAAGTAAAAACCTTGAATTCGGAATATTTGCTAGTAAAAGTCAGCATTCAACCATAGTTTTGATTTTTAGTATTATCACCTTAATTGGTGGAATTCTAACAGTTGTCGAACAATATGTTAATAGACAGGGTAGAGTTGGTGCATTAGCTGAAAGATTTCTAAATCGGTAAGAGATAAAAAATCATAGTATTTAAGGCAGGTTGAGTAATTTTTTGGCATTTCCTGATAAAATTGTTGCTCTTTCTTCATCATGATGAGTCGCTCTTAATAAGGCAATTAATGGAAAAACAGGATTAAAAAAGGGGTAATCTGAACCAAAGAGTAACCGGTGACAGCCAACTTCTGATAAAAAATTTTTTATTGTCCCAATAGTTTGAGTACTGATGTCGGTAAAGGTGTGGGGAAATTTTTTCATTAGCTGAATCAGAATTTTATGCTGTAATAAACCGCCATGAGCAAATATAAATGGGAATGCTGGCAATTGATCTAAGACTTTCTCATATTTGTTTAGATCTTGTGTATAAATCATTTTTTTTAAGTAGCCAGGCATTTTTCTAATATCAGGAGAAATTGGAAATCCGCTGCAGGACAGGATAGGCAATCCTGTTTTTGCAAGTATCTTTAGAAGGGTGATATTCTCCGGGTGATCAAAATCAATTTTCCATACATGAGGATTAATTTTAAAACCCTTGACTCCTAAATTTAAAAATTGATCAACTGTTTTTTCCTTATTTTTGCTAAAAGGATGAATTGAACCAAACAGCCAGATATTAGGATGACTTTTTATTTTATCATATGTAAATCGGGTATTCTGGTTTTTTTTATCAGCAATAACATGAATGACTGATCCATTAATACTGCTTTTACTCATATCGATCATTAGCCGTTCAATACTGGCTGAATTGAGTAACTTCACAACTTTAGGGTATCCCAAGAGGGTAAAAAAAGTTCTTAATCCTTTTTTACTCCAAAAAGAATGGGGCCAGCTTCGATAAAAAACAGATTCAAAACAAAAATATTCGATTTTTTCTGGATAGGGAGATAAATCAAAAAAACATGTTTCCAGATCATTATTGATAGGATTATGTAAAAAACTGGGAACTATAGAAGAAATACTTTCAAAAATATGAGTATGAAAATCTATGATTTCAAATTGTTTGCCGATTTCTTTTTTGAGAAAGAAATCGCCCTGCTCAGATAGCGAAATTTCAGGAAAATCTGTTAGTATATCTTGTTTGGAATGAAAAATATTCATAATTTTAATTTTGTTTATTTTCTAGATCTTAAGCTATTCAAGATCGATTGTCAATTAATCATTTTATTTTTTTGAGTTGTTTGTGTGCCATGTAAAGGATAAGGAGGATGTAATAATTTTTACAAGGTGTTTTTTTTAAAAAAATTATTAAATTTAAACTTTATTTGACAAGGAGTTAAACATCACCTATAATTTTTTTACCTTTAAAAATAATAGCAAATAATTGAAAAAATTAATTCACAAAAAAACCAATAAGGAAATAAACAAGGGGGGATGCCAGGTTACCGGATTATTACCTCATTGTTATTTATTGTGATAATTTAAAAAATATAATAAGGAGTTTTTATGCTAATGACTAATATTGATTACTTACCCAATCAAACAATTACAGAGCATTTAGGATTAGTTGCAGGCAGCACTGTTCGGGCAAAGCATGTTGGTAAAGATATTCTGGCTGGTTTTAAAAACATTGTTGGCGGAGAATTAAAAGGATATACAGAATTATTAAATGAAGCTAGAGAAGAAGCGACTAATCGAATGATTGAAGAAGCACAAAAGATCGGGGCTACAGCAATTATCAATATTCGTTTTGCTACCTCATCCGTTGCTCAAGGCGCATCAGAAATTTATGTTTATGGAACAGCAGTAAAAGTTTAATCGGGAGAATATTATGGAAGGCCTAATTTATCTGGTTGTAATCATTGGTTTAATTGTCCTGGGTTATTTAGCTGGAAAAAGTGCAGAGAAAAAACATTTTCAATCTATCCAGAAGAGAGAAGAAAAGTTTAAAAACATGCCTGTTTATTCATTTCAAAATCCAGTATCGGAAGAACAAATCAGTGAGACAAAATTGGTTTCCGGATCAGTTGTGGTGTCTTTAGACTTTTTTAAAAGGTTAATTGCTGCTTTAATAAATATTTTTGGTGGATATATTACTGTTTATGAAACTTTATTAGAAAGAGCACGTCGAGAAGCGGTATTACGGATGCAGGAAACAGCAGGAGATGCAGATATGATCATTAATCTTCGTATTGAAACTTCAGCAATTAGTAATCGGACTTCTCAAGGAGATAACAGTACAACTGGAACTGTTGAAGCATTAGCTTATGGAACAGCAATAAAAATAACAGAGACGAGTGTTTAAAGATTACACAAGTTGATAAGGTAATAAAATGCTAAAAAATTTCTATTTAAAAAAGCAGGACAAAACCGTTAAAATTATTTTATATATCAAAAAAACTCGTCTTCAAATTAATAAAATTAAAAGTTCTGGTAAATTTAAATATAAAAGTATGTGTTTTAAAGCGGAAAAAGAGAAACAAAAATATCTGGACAATTATCTAAAAAAATTAGCTAAAAAAGGATATGTAGAAGAACCATTGAATAGTGAAGATTCAAATTTAATTTTAAAAGAAACAGTCTAATTATTCTTAATTTTACAAAAAAAATTTTTATTTATAGATCTATGTGAAGAGTCTTTTTAGTTTTACCTCAGATTTTATAACATTTTTGAATTTTTTCCTGATTGATAATACTAAATCAGATAAACCAATCATAAAAAAAGTAATTGGAAATTCATTTCCCTGTTGATAGCTCTTGACAGGGGTGGTATATTTACCTATATTTCAATAACCTGGTTTATTTATATGGAAGATTTATGGAACAACGACAAAAATACTAATAGTGGAAGATGAAGGCGCAATAGCTGATACAATCATCTATGCATTGGAAACCGCAGGTTTTGAACCAGTTTGGGTGAGTACAGGTAATGAAGGATTAAAAGCATTTCAAAAACAATCTATGGATCTAATTATCATTGATATTGGCTTACCTGATATTACTGGATTTGAATTTTTGAAGAAAATTCGGCTGCAGTCAGAAATCCCCGCCCTTTTTCTAACTGCCAGAACAGATGAGCAAGATAAAATAGATGGACTTGAATTGGGAGCAGATGATTATATTACCAAACCTTTTAGTCCCCGGGAAATGGTTGCCCGGGTAAAAGCTCATTTAAGGCGAGGCTCTTTGCAACAAACAAATGGGACGAATGCTGATTCTCAAGAGAATAAAAAATATCTTTTTATGGTGGATGAAAACCGAAAAACCATTTTTTACTGTGACAAAGATTTGTCTTTATCTTTTAGAGAGTTCAAAATTATGCAGGTTTTTCTTTCTCAACCTGGCTGGGTCTTTTCTCGTGAGAGAATTTTGGAGCTAGTGTGGGATGATGAAGGTGATGTCTATGATCGTACTATTGATGCTCATATTAAATCGATTCGAATAAAATTAAAAGAAGTCACCCCTGATTTTGATCCGATACATACCCACCGTGGTTTTGGTTATTCAATTAAGGAGTTCTAAGGGGAATCAGTGAAAATAAAAACGCGTATTCTCATCAGTTTTATCATTT
This sequence comes from Spirochaetota bacterium, assembly GCA_022361115.1. Taxonomy (GTDB): domain Bacteria; phylum Spirochaetota; class GWE2-31-10; order GWE2-31-10; family GWE2-31-10; genus JAKSBL01. The sequence continues at coordinate 16,912 of JAKSBL010000341.1, forward strand.
TAATTAGCTTGATATTTTACTTTTTCCTGGATTTTATTCGCAATGATTTAGGAAAACGCTATATGGAAACAGTAGAAGAATCCTTGATTGATACTGCCTACTTATTGGCTTCTTTAGTTGAAAGTGAAATCACCAGTCATAAACAAGATAATAGTATTGTTATTTCAACAGAAAAATTAGCTGAAATATTTCAGTTAACTTTAGCAAAGAAACTGGATGCTCAAGTTTTTCGTTTAAGAAAAACAAGTATTGATCTCAATGTTTATGTAGCAAACCAAAAAGGAATCATAATCTATGATGCTGCAAATCAGCATAATATTGGCCAGGATTACTCAGACTGGCGTGATGTCCATCTTACATTAAAAGGAAAATATGGTGCCCGGTTATCTTCTTCTTCTAGCTATCGGGAGTTCAGTGATGCTTTTTATATTGCAGCACCTATTGGTTATAGAAATAAAATAATTGGTTCACTGACTGTTGTTAAACCTAAAGACAATATCAGTCAATTTATAGAAATGGCAAAAAGAAAGGTCATATATGCGGCTTTAATAGCCTTAGCATTTATTGTTTTATTAATTATTGCTCTGACTTACTGGATTACCCTGCCATTTTCCGGTTTACTTTGGTATGTTCGAAATTTAAAATCTCCTTTAAGGCAAAAAAAGCCACAATTAAAATCACCAGAAATCAATCAATTGGCCGATGTATTTACACAAATATTCACTGAATTAGAGGGAAAAAAATATATTGAAAAATATGTACAAGCCTTAACTCATGAGATAAAGAGTCCTTTATCCTCTATTCGAGGAGCTGCAGAGTTACTGGATGAAAAAATGCCAGTAAATCAGCAAAAGAAATTTATTGGAAATATTCAGTGTGAATCAAAAAGAATTGAAATGCTTATTTCCCGCTTATTACAATTGTCCAGTTTAGAAAATCGAAATAAACTCGAAGAAATTTCAAAAATTTATCTTTATGATTTAATCAATGAAATTATTGAAGCATATCAGCCCCAGATTAACCAAAAAAAAATACTAGTTAAGAATCAATTAGAAGAAGATTTAGTAATAAATGGTGAAATCTTTCTACTCCGCCATGGAATATCAAATCTTTTTGAAAATGCAATTAAATTTTCGAACACAGGCGGTACAATAAAAATATATAATGAACAAATGTCTGGTTTTAATAAAATTTTGATAGAAGACCAGGGAAGTGGAATCCCTGATTTTGCCCTTCCCAGGATATTTGAAAGGTTTTACTCCTTGCCTCCTGTTGGGACACAAATGAAATCTACAGGATTAGGCCTTTCTTTTGTAAAAGAAGCCATTGAGCTGCATGAAGGAAAGCTGGAAATTCATAATAATCAGGATCAAGGTGTAACAGTTACTCTGTTTTTGCCAATTCAGTAAAAATAATTCTACTTTTCATATTATTTTCACATAAATATTTTAAATTATCTTTGAGATAAAGTTTTTATTCACTACTTAAACTTCAAGTTAATTTTAGGGATATTAATAAAAAAGGATTGGTCATGAAAAACAGGGTATTTATCATTTGCATTCTAATCAGCTTTTATAGCTGTCGCAGTCAGGTTTATCAAAGAAATGATTTGTCATTCATTTTTGATAAATACCAGAAAGAAGGGGCTTTTTTTCTTTATGATTTACAAAATCAACAATACCATTGTAATCAGCCTCAGAGGTTAAATGAGGGATATTTACCTGCTTCAACATTTAAGATCATGAATTCATTGATTGGTTTAGAGAGTGGTGTATTAAATAATAAAATGGAAGAATTTATCTGGGATGGCAAACAATATCCCTTCCAATCCTGGAATACAAATCATCATTTAACTAGTGCTTTTCAGAATTCTGTTGTTTGGTTTTATCAAGAGTTAGCAAGAAGAATTGGGCAATCAAATATGTTAAAATATTTAAATGAGGCTGACTATGGGAATCAAAATTTAAGTGCAGGAATAGATATTTTTTGGTTAGAAGGTGGGTTTCGTGTAACACCTCATGAACAAATTCAACTCATGGTTCGTCTTTATCAGGAGGCCCTGCCTTTTCAAAAAGAACATCAAAAGATAGTAAAAAAAATAATGCTTCAGGAACGAACAGAGGATTATTCTTTATATGCAAAAACAGGTTTTGTCTTTCGAGAAGAAATTAAATACGGTTGGTGGATTGGCTTTATCGAACAAACTCATAATACCTGGTTTTTTGTGATGCTAGTTGATGACCAAGTGAATGATCGGGAAGGGAAGATTCGTTTGACTAAAGAAATACTACGGTATCTCCATGTTTATCCTGGCCCATTAACTGCTAAAAATAATTTTTAGTAAATATAAATTCTTGACAATTGAGTTATAAAAAATATATTGTCAGATATATTTATTAATCCGCATGTCGGGTTTTTCCTTAATAAAAATTTTTAGGTTTTAAAGGGTTATTTTTCCAACTTATCAGGTAAAAAAATTTATGTTTTGTCGTTAAAATCAAAATTAAGGCAAAATTCGACATGCGGCCTATTATAAACTAAGGATAAAAAGATGAGGCCTCAACCTATTTATGATCGTAAGAAGTGTACCCGGACCTGGTTTAAAGAGGGGTTTATTTATGTTGAAACCTGGCTGGAGGATTCTGTTCACTTTATCAAACTAAATCTGACAATTAATAAAAATGATCTAAGCATTACAAATATAGATATTGCTTTTATGCGCTCCCCCTATCCTGATATTTGCTCTTTAACAGATAAAATTTACAAAAAAATCATTGGATTGGAGATTAAACCTGGGTTTAATCAACGTATAAAAGAAAGAATTCCTTCTGATCAAGGCTGTTTACATGTGTCTAGTTTATTAAAAGAAGCAGGAGATGCAATTGTTCAGACTAAATTTCATATGAATACTGATATTGCTTTATTGGAGGGAGAAGAAAGAAGAAAGTTGCTAAAAAATCAGGAAAACTTAAAGAATATTTGCTTAGCCTATAGTGATCAATACACCAAACACTAAATTAGAACAGATTTTTGCAGTTTAATGATAGATGAGTTTGTAAAAAATGAAAAAAGTGTAACAATCACAATTAATAGTTTAATAAACATTGACTTTTATACTGATATTTGTTATTTTCTCAATCGATCTAGATAGGGAGTAACAAATGGCACGTGGTGCGTATAAATCTAATATCTCAACTCGACACGAATTTTATCAGCCTGATAGAGTCAAAAGAAATAAAGCATTAAAGTATGCCTTGAGAATTTCTGCTATCATCCTAAATGTTACAATAATTGCCATCATTGTCAGTTTTGCTGAAAGCAAACGAGTAGCACTTGCTAGTCCGAATATAACAGAAAAAGAGCCAATTTATCATTCTACTCAGGATTCAGTAATGCACGAGTATTTTACTCAGGTTATTGGTGATGAAAAAATTGCCCGTTTAGTGATTAACTATTCCAATAAACATGATATAGATCCTACATTGTTAGTTGCATTGATGGAAACTGAGTCTAGTTTTAATCCAAAAGCCAAGAATCATAACAGAAATGGCAGTGTTGATCGTGGACTCTGTCAATTAAACAATAAGACATTTCCTGATTTAAAGATAAAAGATTTTTATGATCCGGCAACCAATATCCGGTTGGCTTGTGAATTATTGCGTTGGTGTTTTGATAGTGCTGATGGCAGTATAGAAATAGCCTTGGCTTACTACAATGCCGGATATGGCAATGTTTCCAGAGAAAAAGTAGGGAAAACGACTCTGAACTATATTCATAAAATTATAAGATACCAAGAAAAGCATCAAAAAAATTTTGAATTATTGGTACAAGAAAAGCTGTCATAAAAATGACAGCTTTTTTTTTAATCTTGATTTTGTGAATTGATGATAACACCTCTGAAATAAAGCTTTTCAAGATGATAATAATCCCGGGCTTCTTTTTGAAAGATATGAAATATCATTTCAGAACAATCGATGAGAATCCAGGGATTATTTTGATCGTATTTTTTACTCATCAACAGAGAATCCCATTCACTATGGTTAATTTCATCGATAATACTATTGGCTAGGCTTCTGGCATGGACTACTGAATTTGCTGTGACTATAAAGACATAACTGGTCGTTGTAGTCACTTCTGATACATCATAAATAATGAGATTATCACCCTGCTTTTCTTCAATAAGTGTTTGTAATTGGTGAACAATTTTTTCCATTTTTACTTCAGGTTTTCCTTAATTTAATATTCAAAATTGGTTACTCAGTTTAATAAATTTTTTAAAAAATAGCAAGCAAATTGCTGTTGAAAAAGTTATCGCTTATTAAGCTTGCTTGTTAAAAAGACTAAAATTATGCAATTTAATGCAAAAAAGTTTAATGTTAAACAATATAGTTTAATAAATTTAAAATTTTTAGTCATGATTTTATTTATAATTTCGCTAAAAGAAATTGATTTGCCGGTGAATAATAGCTTTTTTTCCATGACATTTAAAAAGTAAAAAAGAGGTATAAAATGAGGAAGTTATCAGTTAAAGAATTAGTTCTAAAATTTCAGAAGGGATATGTAAATAGAAGGGTTTTGATCAGTGGATTAACTCCTCTTATTATGACAATTCCAAAATATTTTAAAGTTTATGATAAAGATATTGTTCAGGAATTTTATTGTTTAATAATACAGGATATTGAAAAAATTATCAGTAAATATAAATCTTATGATAGTTGTAAATTTGAGACTTGGTTTATCCTGGTGGCAAAGTGGCGGTTAATAGATATCATCCGCCAGGAAAAAAGCCGGGTAAGTAAATTGGATGCTAATTCATTTGATTTAGATTACTTAATGGATTCTTCTGAAGAAAAAATAAAAGATGATAGTGTGGATTTAACAAGATTTTCTCCCATGGAAAGGAGAATTATAAAAGAAAAATACCTGCCTGATATATTTCATAATTTCCAAAACAATAATATTGAAGAAATATTAACTAGATTAGAAAAAAAACGGAGCTTGGAGGATAAAATTAGTTGGTATTATCAAAGAATACTAAATATCCACAACAAAGTATTAGCTTTACGAAAAGATAATAAAGACATAAACCTGGATTCACTTAAAAATAAAGAAAGAAAATTATACACTTTAAAAGAGAAACTGGAAAGACAGTATCATAATTTTAAGGTCTGTTCTTCAAATCTACAAATTGCTGAACAACTCAAGCTAGATAAGGGTACAGTTTCAACCTATACGAACCGTATAAAGAAAAAACTCAAAAAAAAATTTCCCAAGCTGCAAATTGAATAATGTTATTTGTTGGCTTTACTTCATTCTAATGGAAAAATTCCAGATTATATTTTTAGGCCATGCTGCTAAATGACTATATGATATATATTAAAAAAAAATGATTTAAACCGAAAAATAAAAAATGGGGAAACATATTACAAAATTTTTTTTATTTATTATTTCCATATCCCTTTTTACTTCAGGGGGACTAGAACTAAAAAAGATAAGTCCTCCTGATCAATTAAGTGGGTCTAGTTATTTCCCTCTGTTTATAGGTGAAAAATGGAGTTGGAAAGTACATTCTAATCAAGTTTCAAATGTAGATTGGGAAATAATAGACTGCTATTTAATGATTGACCGAATGAATGGCATAAAAGGGAATATTGTATATGAATTGCACAAGGGTAACCAGGGTGGACGTTTTTTTCTTTTCGAACACCAGGGATTTATTTGTGAGTATTATTATACAGAAAGTCAGCTGAAGTATACAAAGTTACTTCCCTTGCATCCACAAATCGGTATGGACTGGCAAAATGGAAGGAGAACCTTTACCATTAGCGAGCTAAATAAAAATTTAATCAAAGTAGAAATTATTGAAAAAAATAGGGATAAAAATTTTATTATTTTTCAAAAATCAAAAGGACCTATTGAGTTTACTGTTGTTGATCTGAAACAAAATCAAAAATACCTATATCAATTATATAAATACCATCCCTTCAGTAATTTAACCAAACTTTCTGTCTTGCCAAAAGTTGAAGATATTAATAAGCAATTTGAAAATGAATTTGTTAAAAAAGCATCAGAAATAATAATGGATGAAGATATTGATATTGTGAATGAAATAGAACCTTTCATAGATTCATTAGAAAAATATCGAATTAATGAATTAAACAGGAAACATGCCTATATTCAAGTTGGTGCATATCAATTTAAAAAAAATGCTCAATCAATGGTAATAAAATTGGTTGAAAAAAAATACCCTGTTGTTGTCTGGCTTGATCAGGATGGTACATATAAAGTTTTGTTGCAGCTTGAAAAAATAACCCAGTCTTATCTTTCTTTAATTCAAAAAGAAATCACGCCACATGCCTTTATCAAAAAAAGATAATCTTGACATTTTTGCTTATTTTGGATAATTTAAATCTACTATTTTAACTTCTTTAGTGAGGATAAGCATGAAACAGGCAGTTTATTTTTCTCCTTTTAACAATAAAAATTATGTTTCTCCCCTGGATAAGATAACAAAAATTTTACAGAATTTTCAATTATCGGATAAGATAACTAAGGATGAATTAATAGCTGTAAAAGTTCATTTTGGTGAATTAGGGAATACTGCTTTTATCAGCCCTATTTATCTAAGACCGGTATTGTCGATGTTGAAGGAATTAAAGTGTAAGCCTTTTGTAACTGATACAAATACGTTATATATTGGGATGCGTTCTAATAGTGTTGATCATTTACATAATGCCATGCTTCATGGTTTTGGGTACTCGACTTTGGGAGTACCCGTGATTATAGCTGATGGATTAAGAGGGGAAAATACACTAGATTTACCAGTTGATTTTCCAATGGTAAAAAAAGCCCGGTTAGCTGCTGGTATTATGCATGCAGATGGAATGGTAGTTATATCCCATTTTAAAGGCCATGAGATATCTGGTTTTGGGGGAGCCATTAAAAATATCTCTATGGGATGTGCTAGTCGCGGCGGAAAAATGGATATGCACTCTCATGCACGACCCACAGTTAAAGCTGAACAATGTACAGCTTGCCGGCGCTGTATTTCTGCCTGTCAAGTAAAAGCAATCACAATGGCAGGCAAAGCAGTGATTGGTGAAGAGTGTGTTGGTTGTGTTCGTTGTATTGCAGTCTGTCCTGAAGATGCAATTGAAATTAATTTTAATGAATCTTCAGATAATACTCAAATGAAGATGGTAGAATATGCAGCTGCACTGATGAATGAATTTGATGATAATAAATTATTATTTATAAATATATTAAAAGATATCAGTCCTGCTTGTGATTGTTATCCAGGAAATGATATACCTATTGCTGATAATATAGGGTTTTTAGCCTCTCAAGATCCTGTGGCTTTAGATAAAGCTTCATTTGATCTGGTAAATGAAAAATGTGGTTATGATCCCTTTAAAAAAGTTTATCCAGATATAAACACCCAATTACAAATTGATCATGGTGTAAAAATTGGTCTGGGTAGCAGTGAATATCAATTGATAGAAATAGTGTAAAAAGGAAAATCATGCAAAAACCTGGTAAAAAACAAAAAAAAACATTTATTAAAATGCTCATTCCTGCTGGTAATACTTTTCCCAATTGGATCAGGGTTCTTAAAGAAAACCGCTTTTATGTAAGTTTTCCCTATTTGTTTCGGGCATTTCAAGTTACTTTCATCACCCTCATTTTATATCCCTTAGTATTAATTGAACGCCTTCTTTACAACCATAAAATAAAAAAAACTCAAATGGATCCTCCGGTATTTATATTAGGTCATATGCGTAGTGGTACTACATTTTTGCATTATTTACTTTGTCAAGATCCACAATTCTGCTATCCAACTACTTTAGAAACTACCTTTCCCAGCATTTTTTTAACATTTCGAGGTTTAACTCAGTGGATTATGAATTTTGCTGTACCAGAGAAAAGGCCAATGGATAATATGGGTATTAGTTCTGAACTTCCTAATGAAGAAGAATTAGGAATGGCTAATCTTACTCCTTATTCTCCAAATAATGGAGCCTATTTTACCCGTCATTATCTGGAGTTTCTAAAAAAATATGCTCTTTTTGAAGATGTTAGTAACAAAGTGATTGATAGCTGGAAAAAGACTTATCTTTACTTTTTAAAAAAAATTGTTTTTAAAAATAATGACAAAATCTTTGTTTCAAAAAATTTACCTAATTTCGGAAGAATAAAACAATTACTGGAATTATTTCCCGAATCAAAATTTATATTTATTTATCGTAACCCTTATAAAGTTTACCATTCAACCATGAAATTATTTAAAAAGTTTATCATCCCTCATATGGGTTTTCATACTATTTCAGATGAAGAACTTTCTGAACAAATTTTGCAGGTAGCTAAAACCGGGTTTAAAACATATTTTAAAAATAGAAACTTGATACCTGCTAAAAATCTGATAGAAATCAAATTTGAGGATTTTGTGCAAACTCCAGTTGAACATATGGAAAAAATTTATGGCCAATTAAATATAGATGGACTTGAAACTGCAAAACCCTATTTTGTAGATTTCTGCAAAGATTATGCTAATTATAAACCTGATCAATATCAAATGGATCCTGTCTTAAAAGAACGAATCTATACGGAATGGAAAGATTTATTCCAGTACTTTGGTTATGAAAAATAAAAAAAGCCTTTTGTAAAAAATTTGTCTTTTTTATAAAAAATCCATAAAATAAGTTATTATATTCTCGATTTAAATTAAGTTCAAATTCTATATTAGAATTAATAAAGTTTCTAAAGGTTAAATATGAATATGCTAATATCAGTGGGCAACTCTTTTATTAATTGGATACGCGTCCTTTGGGAAAATAAATTTCGGATTAGTATCAAGTATATTCCACGAGCAGTTTATGTTACCTTAATGTCATTACTTTTTTCTCCTTTTATTTTATTGGAGAAACTTATTTTTGATCGAAGGATTAAAGAAACCAAAATAAAAAAGCCGATTTTTATTTTGGGTCATATGCGTAGTGGAACAACTTTTTTGCATTATGTTCTCTGCCAAGATTCTCAGTTTTCTTTTCCGACTACCCCGGAAGTGGTTTTTCCGGGCATGTTTTTGTCAATGAGAAAAATGGTTTATTTTATGGTTCAACTTTTTTTGCCCAAAAAAAGACCAATGGATAATATGGGAATTACTCCAGAATTACCAAATGAAGAAGAATTAGGAATGGCTAACTTAATTCCCTTTTCACCCAATAATGGTGCATACTTTACCAAACATTATTATGATTATGTAAAAAAATATTCTTTATTTAAAGGGGTAAGACCTTCGGTAGTAAAAAACTGGAAGCAAAAGTATTCTTATTACTTAAAAAAAATAATTTTACGCAGTGAAGGGAAAACTTTTGTTTCAAAAAATTTAGCCAATTTTGGCAGAATCGAACAGCTTTCAGAGTTATTTCCGGATGCAAAATTTATTTTTATTTATAGAAACCCATATAAAGTTTTTACTTCTACTAGAAAACTTTTTAAATCTTTCATCATTCCTCATATGGGATTTCATCAAATAGCAGATGAAGCATTAGATGATACTATTTTAGATGTAGCTGAATTGGGATTTTCTGAATATTTTGAAAAAAGAAAAAAATTAAAAAAAGACTCCCTCATAGAGATTTGTTTTGAAGATTTTGTTCAGGAACCTTTAAGATATATGGAACAAATTTATCAACAATTAGGATTAGAAGATTTTGAAAAAGCCAGGCCAAAAATGGAGAAATTTTGTGTCAGCTATGCAAATTACAAAGCAGATAAGTATACAATGGCACCAGAACTAAAAGAAAAGATCTATACCAAATTGGGATTTGTTTTTGAAGAATTAGGTTATGGGAAATAAATAGTCAAAATTTTGTTTCAATAAAGTACTCTACCATTTTAATAAAGTCGTCTTCTTTTTCAATATGAATATCATGTCCAGTATCTGGCACTATCCAAAGGATAGAGTTGTTTTTCATTTTCTGATAAACTGAAAGGGGATGTTCAACTTCAAAATAAAAATCCCTATCACCATTGATAATAAAAAAGGGACATTTGATTTTTTTTACTTCTTTACGAATATCATAATCACTATTCATGATGTAAGTTTCTTTATAATTGCAGAGAATATCCCAGAATTTTAACGCATACTCTGGGCCATGCATTTCAATCAACTGTTTCCTTAGTTGATGATTGATTTTGTTAAAGGGTTGAAAGGTCCAGTCTGTTTTGACTAAAGATTTGTGGTCACTATAATAACCAGCTGCACTGGCAATCACTTTCTTAACAGTATGGGGATAGGCTACTGTATATAATAGAGCAATAGCGCCGCCCAGGCAATGACCCAGTAAATGAACTGGTTTTAAATTTAATTGGTTGATCAGTTCTGCTAATTCGGTTATGCCAGTTTGGATGATATCATCACCAA
>JAKSBL010000045.1 GCA_022361115.1 Spirochaetota bacterium
CACTATATATAGTGCGTCAAGAAAATTATTATTTTTTTTTGTTGTTTCTTTATTTTTTCTACTTCCTTGATAAATTCATCGATCTGGTCAAAATTTCTGTATACAGAAGCAAACCGGATATAGGCAATCACATCAAATTGTTTCAAAGATTCCATGACCATTTCTCCGATTTGTTCTGAAGATATCTCATGCGAATCTCTGCCAATAAGAAAACACTGTTCTTCAATTTTTAGTAATATCTGGTTTATATCATTTTGAGAAATCGGACGTTTCTCACAGGCGGTTTGAATTCCAGCAGCTAATTTTTTTAAGGTAAATTCTTCCCGACGATTATCCCTTTTAATCACCATTAACATTTTTTCTTCAATTTGCTCATAAGATGTGAATCGGTATCCGCAGTCAATGCATTCCCGCCTGCGTCTGATACTGCTACCATCTGCAATATGACGGGATTCTATGACTTTGTTTTCAGTAGAACCACAACCAGGACATCGCATAAGCTTTCCTTTTTGTAAATAAATGTTAAAAAATAAAGAAATCGTTAAAAATCAGACAAAAATTCTTAACCTAAAAAACTACCAATAAATGGAGCCAAGTCAGAAGAAGTCAAGATACAATTAGAATTCAAAACATTATACATATGGTGCTATTAAACACATTTGAATAATATACACCACTATATATAGTGCGTCAAGAAAATTATTATTTTTTTTGATTTATTAGTTAAGGCCTCTCCCCATCAATAATATTATAAAATAAATAAAAAAAAGTAAACAGAAAAAAAATAAAAATTTAAAAATTTAAAAATTTTTTTTACATTTTACTTTTCTCAGTTCAATTTTGATTCTTCAAGGGTAAAAAAGGTACTTTTCCTGAATTTATTTTTTATCAAATATCTGGATTGCATTAAAAATGAGAATATTTAGCGGGATATTTTAACACTTCAATCCTATTTTTCCCAAATTATTAATTAATTCATTTTATAAGACAAGCAGTATGATTCCCAAAGAACCGACTTTATCCTATAACCTGGCCTGTGCCCATGCTGTTTTTAAAGATAAGAAAAAATTACTGAAATATATAAAAAAATCCTTAGCTTCAGGAAAAACAACTGACCAATTTATGGATAATCCGGACTTTTTAAAAGTACTAAATAAACAATGATACAGTTATCAATGATTTTATGAAGAAAAAGAAGTTGTGCAGTTTATTAATCACAACCTAAGTTTTATACAGTTTTAATGGAGAATAAAATTGCTGCCTGATAAAAAAATAATATGTAAGTTTTTTTATTAAAGTGATCATTATTAAAGTAATCAATGAAAAATTCTACAATACAAAAAGGGCTGAACAAAGATCAGCCCTCTTAATCATCATATATGCTTTATATTTAAATTCTAATACAAATTTGATTTAAAAAAGTGGTTTACCCAACTTTCTTTGTTATTTTTATTGAGCAATAATTCAGTCGAATTATTGGACCGATACATTTTACTCACAGCAGTAACTCTTAATAAGTAATCTCCTATGGATGATTCTTCATTATCAAACGGAATCACTTTTAGATAGTAAGTACCTGCAGTAGTAAAACTGTAATCAATTCTTGATTCAAGATTATTGTAATCATCATTATCTGCCAGTTCATTATTGCTGCTGTCATAAAGATACATCACAGTATCAGTTCGATTACTAGATAATATTGTCTCAAATGTATACTCATTACCTGCGGAAGCCTCGAATTTTATATAATCAATATCACTTGACACATGTAAGCTTCTGTTTTGAGTTTCTCCACTAGTAATCGTTTTTGCATCAGTCGTATTATTATCACTTTCATAGCTATCTGCAACAGGTACAGGTTCAAGAACTAAATCTAAAGTCGCCTCAATTGTCCCACTTTTGGTAGTATCAAAAACCACATAACCATTAGGATCACCAAACCGATCATATACTAAATTATCAGTACTATCCAGGGTAGCCACACAAGCATAAGTACTTGACGATGTAAAACTGTTAATGGTCAACTTGAAAGGGAATGAAAGATTAGTAAATTCTTCGCTATTATCTACCTCACTAGTATACCCATCACCATAGGTGACATAAAGAGTACCAGTTGTTACTCCTGTTGTATTTGTAATAGTTACCTCTATTGTTGTATTGGTATCTGATTCCTCTTCTTCAGTAACCTGAGAACACCCTATAAAAAGGGTCACCAATAATAAAAATAAAAAGATTTTTATTTTCATTTTCTTCTCCATTATTTTATTCACTATATTTTAATCTCCAAAATAGTATTGAGTTGTTTTATAGTAAATATTAAATTATTTGTCAATAAAATAAGTAAATTTATTGTAACACATTGTATAATTATTGAAATTTTGTAGTATATAAAAGCAATCTAACTACGAAAATAGTACAGATGATTCTCTTTTGAATAATTTTATGGATGATCCAGCCTTTTTAAAAAGTACAGAATCAATGGATTCATCAGCAAAAAGTGATTTTTACTATTTTATTGGTATGCATTATAATATGAATAAAAAATATAGAAAGGCGGATTATTATTTAAATAAGTGTATTGATCTAAATAATAAATATTATATTACTTATTTATTATCAAAGAAGGAACTTCAAGATTAACTTAGAGTATCAATTTTAAATATTTTCATCATCTCTTTTAATCTAAATAACCATATTTAAATCAAAATCAGGAAACACTTCTTTGATCTTACTCAGGGTCTTTAATTCTGGATTTGCTTTTTTTGATGATTCTAAACGTTGGTAATTGTAAAGATGTTTTAAACCCAGCATTTCAGCCATTTCTTTTTGTGTTTTATGATTTTTTAAACGGTTTTTCCGTAGATAAAAAGCAAATGCAATTTGAAGGTCAGCTTTTACTTTTACAATATCCTCTTTTAATTCAATAGTTTCATCAGGCAGAGGAAAGATCGTTTTTGAATCTGCCGGTTCATCCAGATATAAATCAAGGGCTTCTTTCATGTTTTCCTGAAGTTCTTCCATACTATCGGCTTGAGTTACACAGCCTTCTAATTCTATACATTCAGCC
>JAKSBL010000402.1 GCA_022361115.1 Spirochaetota bacterium
AATGAATTCAAAAATTATCGAATTGACCTCATTTGTATCAATATTTTTTTATAGCTTTGTTTACTATAGAATTTGTTATAGTAATTCCCAATTGTTTAGCTTTTGTTAAATTAATTTCAATATCATTCACTTTTTGGAAGCCAATAGGAATATTTCCTGCTTTTTCACCATTTAAAATGCGTTTTGCATAAGGAATGACCACTTCGTCAACAAGCTTGAAATAATCACTGCTTAAAGATGCCAATGCTCCTTTGGGAACTCCTTTGTTACGGGAAGAAAAAATTGGAATTTTGGCTTGATCAGTGATGGGTGTCAGCTTGTCTACATTGTTATATAATAATCCGTCATTGGATAGGACAATACTATCAATCCCTTTGTTAACCAGTTTTTTTGTCTCTGCAATTAGTTGAGCCTCACTAGTCACTAATACGATTTCATAACTTAAACCCATTTTTTTACACACAATCCTTGATTCGTTTAATTCAGCTTTTCGAGCTTTATTTATTGAATTAAAAATAAGGCCCACTTTTTTCATTTGTGGGAAAATTTGTTTGTAAAAAGTAAATTGTTGTTCAATAGGTACATAATAAGTGGCCCCGGTAATATTTCCGCCTGGTTTTTTTATATTTTTTATACCAAAAATCACCGGATTATTAGCATTGGTAAAGACTGTAGGGGTATTACTGATCATATTCATTGCAATCACTAAAGCATCAGATGTGACGGTAATGATTAAATCATAGCCCTTACTGTCTAATTCCCTCAAGGTATTGATTGAAGTCTTTTCCTCTTCTTTACCGGAAAATTGTTCAACTGTTAATGATGAATTCCACTTCAATAACTGGGTTTCAATGTATTTAGCCACAGTATCATCTTTATCAAGCCTGTCATCATAATCAAAAACAGCAATTGTTTGACTGGAAATAGAAAAAATAATAAATATTGAAATGAATAGCATGAATGATTTTTTCATATTGCCTCCTAAAAAAAATAAAATATCATTAAAATTTCCAAATCAAAGGAAATCTTATTGCATTATTTATTATTATATAATAATGATAGATGAGATAATATATAAAGTCAATGGAATAGTAAAATTTTATTGATTCTCACTTTTTAAAAATTTAATAATACTTTTACCCAGGTTATTCCTGAAATTCCGGATGCGTGAAATACAGGGATCTATTAAATCTATTATATAGAAACGAAATCATTTAGCATCCTCTTTATCATTAACCCATTGTTTTGTTCGTATTGCGGTATGCGGTAGTGTAAGATGAAAGTTTGGTCAGCATACAGGAACAAGGAAGAGTAAAGAAGATAAGATAATAACCAATGAAGATAAACTGGTAAAATAATGAAGCATAATTTTAGGCTTGCAAAAAATATTTAATGCTCTCTTTTAGCAACTTTTTCCGCTTTAATATAACTGAAAATCATCAAACTCATAATTAAAAATGTTTTGATGACAAAAATCAGGGTATAGGGGCGTCCACCGCTCAAACTAATGATCGTACCGATAAATATCCCGAAAACGACAGGGAAAGTGGTCAGCAATAAGACAAATCTTCTTGCAATCGGTTGCCGGTATCCCCACAACAATAGAAAGGTCCAGCCCAGCATTAAAGAAGCGGCAATGATAAAAAGGATATATATATTTTTAGAAATAATCAAATCAGGATTGTTAACCACAATTTTAAATAGCCCCGGAAATAGTAATGCCACAGCCCAAAACCCATCAATGAATGCACCAATCAGGTAGGTGTATTTGATAATCTTCCAGTTTTCTTTCATTAATTGACCCCAGATTTAGAGATTAGTCCATATTGTTTTTATGTCTCCATAACAGCGCCTGGACTTGGGATTTCACATTTTCCAGTTTAGCACAAATAAACAGGAATTCAATGGTTTCAAAGATTGTAAACACGAAATATTTCTTGGTTTTTGTTTCTCATTCGGGAAATAGTTGACAGCGATTATAGAATTTTCTAGCATTAATAGCTGGTTTATGATCAAATTAGCAATAGCGGTTCCGTTTGTAACGGACGGCTATTGCTTTTTTTACTTCCTTAAGCAATCACTTTTATCCTGAATTAATTTGGGGAATGCAAACCAATTCTATTCCCTTCTGTATCAATAAATATTGCAAAATATCCACTTTCATCAGCGTGGAGAGTTTTGGGGACAACAATTTTACCGCCTTTTTTCTCGACCTTATCTAGAATGATCTGAAGATTATCTCCGCCATTGAGATAGATGGTTACACCATTGGCCGAAGGCTTATAATCCTCTCCCTGGACTATGACTCCAAAAGTCAATTGTCCTTCACTGGGGAATAATCCCATTTGCATTTCCGGGAAATCCATTTTCTCGATTTTGATATCCAGAATTGTTTGATAAAAGTCGACTGCTCGTGAAATTTCTGTTGCCGGGATTTCAAAAATGGAAACAAAACTCTTCATATCATTTATCCTCCCTTAAGATTATACTTATAATATAATACAATCCACAAGAATAACAATTGTAAAAATGCGACAATATTTAAACTATTTGTAGAAAAGAGAAGAAAGAGCCATGTTTTTGTTCCCTAAAAACTCTTTTGGACTAACTCCGGTAAACTCCTTAAAATCTTTAATAAAATGGGCCTGGTCATAATATTCACTTTTATAAGCAATATTAGTCAGGCTTTCTGCCTTTTCATTGAGCAATATTTTTAAGGCAGTTTGTAATCGGATGACTTTACCTAACTGCTTTGGGCTAATGCCAATTTGTTTTAGGAATTTTCTTTCCAGTTGTCTTTTTTTAGATAAGTCTTGCTTGAGGATTATGTTTATTGGCGTACTCCCTTTTGTTGCTAAAAGAGTATCAATGGTAGTTTTTACAATAGTGTCAATAGTTGTTTTGTTATTTAACTTATCGAAAAAAAAATCTTCGATGAATTCGATTCGTTCCTTAGTGTCTGTTGCCTTTATAATTTTTTGTTCTAATTCTTTTGCAGAACTTTTTCCAAACAGAAGATCAATTGGAGTTTCTTTGTTAACTAAATTTTTAATAGGTTCTGTAATGAAATTTGCAAAACCATAGGGGTAAAAACTTACTGCAAATGTATTAACATATCCTGTCGGTTGGATATAAAAAGGCTTAATTGTCTGCCCAAGTACCATAGCTCGAGGTTGTAGGATAAACTCATCTTCCGAAATATATCGTTTTATATCGTCACCTAGAATGAAAGCCATTTCAATACAACCGTCGGGTATAATCCGTTGTCTTTGCGAATCATCTTCAGCTGGAACTTCTAAAGTCCAATAACAATCAATCAAAGATTTTAAATCTGGATGAGGCTGAAAGGTTTGATAAATTATTAATAGCTCCTTGTCTTTTATTTGTATGACAATTAATTATACTGCAAAAATGAAATATAGCAACAAAAGTGCCAGGTACAATAAGAAAGTGATATGAGATAGAAGTATCTGGCTAGATCATTACTAATAAAAATGTACCTGGCACTATCCAGAAGCCATATCAGCTAAATAAATTTGAACTAATGAATCTTGATCAATTTGCGATAATTTAATACAAAACAGAAAAAATAATCTTTATGTGAAAGATTTTAGTAAAATATATTATCATCAGAAACATGAAGAAGTAAGTGCAAATGACTTTAACTAAACAAATATCTTGCTAGGAGGCGGTTATGGCCGAAAAAGACAGCAATCCATTTCAAATTTCAAACTTACCTGAAACTTTCAGCCTTCTATTCCCAATATCTGAACAAGAACATGAATATCCTGCTTCCCTTTTAAACAGGCAGACAATTATTGATCTTGAACTCAGAAGCCTTCTGAAGAATATTTATGGTGCAAAAAAAACAGATTCTTCTCTTGAAAAAATTTTCTTTAAACTATCACTGGATAAGTCCGTCATTGCCTACAGGCAGGATATTTTTGAGGATTTATTGGGGCAATACCAATTATACCAGGGTTTATTCAATATACTGCCCGAGTTGGAAGCATTGCAGTTCTTTTCTGCGAAATTTAGTAAAGAGGACTCTGAGGCACCTCCAGTATTTAAAGTCATCAATAAACTATCTGAAATGGAAAGTTTTGTAAAATGTGTATGCAAGTTGCACGATCTATTTTCCCTGCATCTCAGTAGTATCCGATCCTCAGCTTTCAAAAAATTGTTTACCATCATCAAAGGATATAAGGAAAATATAACATTTTCCAAATTGGCTCGTGAACTACCGGAAATGATCGGACAGATCAGAGGGATTCAGAGTATTACTGTAGGGATTAATTTGAATCCTCAATTGCAGCCAAAAGATGCAGTCCTGTTAGCAATAAATGACAAACAATTCAAGGAAAGCAAATTATATTCAAGACTATTTGGAGGGGATACATTTACAGGAATTGCGCCTTTTCATTCTGTTAAACAAAAACCAAAACCATTAATTGGTACCGGATTAATGGATTTATCGGAAGCAGGTACACCGGTTCTGACCCCGTTGTATCATGATCTTTCTGTAATTGTTTCAAAGATTTGCAATCCAATTCTGACCAGGCTGAAAGATTACCTTCGCATTAATACACATATTTTGAGTCATTTAAAGGTTGAACTGGAATTTTATCTTGGCTATGTGAAAATGATAAATGAAATGCAGGCAAAGGGTTTTCCATTTTGCAGACCTGAGATAATTGACATGTCAGAAAGGATTTGTGAAATAAAAAATTCATATAACCTGAATTTAGCTCTCTCTATGAGTTCCGGGTCAAAAGCTGCAGATGATATGGTTACCAATGATATCAACCTTAACCAGCAAGGCAGAATAGCGATTTTGACCGGGCCTAATCAGGGGGGAAAAACCGTTTATACCCAGGCAGCAGGCTTGGTCCAGGTCATGACCCAAATAGGCTTACCAGTGCCAGGCACTTGTGCCAGGATTAGTATGGCAGATGCCATCTATACCCATTATCAGATTGATGAACAGCCTGCCAAAAATCTGGGACGCCTGGGTGAAGAGGCCAGCCGTTTAAGTGACATATTCACCCGGATAAGCGAACATAGCCTGGTGCTGCTCAATGAATCACTTTCCAGTACAAACGCTGGTGAAAGCATCTATATTGCTGAAGATATTATAAAAGTTTTGAGTATCTTAGGTGCACGGGTGATTTTTGCCACCCATCTTCATGACCTGGCTGCTAAAGCGGATATACTGAATCAGGAAACTAACGGTAAAAGCAGGATCATATCCCTGGTTTCTCATGTAACAGAAGATAAAAACAAGCTGCAAAATGAACAAACCATCAAGCGAACCTTTAAAATTTTTCCGGGGCCTCCTCACGGGCATAGTTATGCTAAAGAGCTGGCTTCTCGTTTTGGAATTAGTTTTAATCAATTATTGCAGGTTATTGAGAAGAAATAAAGATTTGAAAAAACTACCTGATTGACTTCAATAGTTTTAAAAAACCGGCAATCAAGAATCAAGAGAAATATACCCTATCTGAATATCGATCTTTCAAATATTTAAGATGCATTTGCAAAAAAATGCAGCAAAGCACTCGCTATATTTTGATCAAAATCAAGGATTTTTTAAAGTTTTCCCGGTGCCAGGCACCGGAGCACAGGCATGATTTTTTGAGAAAAATGTAAATAGTCCGAAAAATCGGGTGTTTTCATAGAATTATGGTCTTAAAAATATCAAATACTTTTTTTATGAGTAATAGAGATCTAAAAAATTGAAAAAAAAGAAAAAAAGTTCACCTATAAACTGGAAATATATTGTATACGATATATAATAACTTCGTACTAAAAATTATTTTATTAAAAATCTAAGGAGTTGTCCAATGGAGCAATTTATCAAACTTAATGAGAGTTATGATTCTCTGGAAAAAATCCAGAATCTCGTTAAGCAAAAAACTTCCCATGAATGTTCAATCGAGTATAACATCTGGGAAGTAGCAACCGGCCCTCAGGTAGAAAAATGTGTGCTGGTCAAAAAAAACAATTTAATTGGATTGAAAATGGATTTACAGGAACAGGGGATGGTCAAAATGATGCCTGTCGTACCTAGTAAATACTTAATTGGTTTTACTGTAGGCAGAGGGATTTTTCCTCCTCTGGTCCGGGCTATGCTGTCTGGCAGTCAAAAGAGTTTTATGGACGAAATATCGACAACAATTAATAAGGATGGAAAATGATTAAAAGAATATTTATCTTTCTTTTTCTCTTAATTATCCCGGTATTGGTTTTTGCCAAAAGTCAGCCAAAGTGGATTAAAACTGAAGGGGTGATTACTGAAATCCGAACCGTCCACTCAGGAAGAACCCGAAAAGAGATTGCTACTGTGGAATATCCCTTGCAGGATAACCAGATGTGGTCCAGTGTTGTAGAAGTATACCGCCTTCCGGTTCTGGGCAGTGGTAAAAAAGTCGGGGATAAAATCAAGTTAAATTATAAAGCATCTGATCCATCTATAGTAGAGACTACGATTGGAAAATATGTTACCCAATATGGGATGATTGTCTTAATTATCATCGGAATTATTTCTTCGATTTCCGTATTAAGAAAAAGCCGTATGGGCCAGAAGAATATATCTTGATTTTTAAAAGTGCCT
>JAKSBL010000530.1 GCA_022361115.1 Spirochaetota bacterium
ATATAAGATGACGTGGAATGAAGAAGAAATGCAAAGATTAAAGAAAGAGAACAATAAAGAATACCGAAAGAGATATAAGAATGAAAAGATGAAAACTTATCCATGGTACTGTGATGTATGTAATAATGGAAAAAATTATTTATTAAAAGGTAAATGGGACCATTTACATACTAAAAAACATGAGCGGAATTACTATAAACTTTATCCATTAATTAAATTATAAAAATTTAAAATCATAATTTTTATAATTTAAAAAAAAATGATAGACTATATATATAAAGATATGGATAGTACAACTCTAAAAAAATTTAATAGATAATTTGATAGAACATTGTTAGATACCAATGTCCCAAACAAAAAAGTAAAGTTTTTTCTAAAATCAAAAAAATAAAATCAAAAATAATTAAATCATTACCTGATCCATTAAAGCCAAGTAAGTATACCCCGCAAAAGCCAGTTCCAAAACCAAGAACAAAAAAATCAAAGAATCCTGTTCCACTACCAAGATCAAATATATATCCAAAACCAATTTCAGAAAAAGTTAAAAATCTCATCGATATAATTACACCTTATTACAAACCAGAAGCAATACAAAAATTTCAAAAGACTTTAGCAGATAAAAAGAATAGAAAAAATCTTATCACTGAACTAGATAGAGCTCTTAAAAATAGTGTCAAATCATTTGAAGTAGCTATCGTTGAAAGTAAAGACCCTGATAAACAATTATACTACACTGCAAATGATGTAGCCAGAACATTAGAACAATTCCTTCAGAGTAACAGAGGATTAAAAGCTTATGTCACCCTATATATTACATTTAAAAAGATAAAAATAATAGATGGAGAGGAAATTTACGAATTTAAAAATGCTTATTTCAACAGCAATACTTTTACTATTATGAATAGTCATGAGATCAATGATGCTTTAGCTCAGGGGAGTCAAATACTTTTAAATAGAATAGCAATTTGGGTATCAGAAGGTTCAGGTTGGACTGTTGAAGTGATTCTCAGTCATTATGTTAATGTTGTAAAATACGTGCCATTGAGAGGTAATTCATACATTCCACTACCAAAAGAGCTACAAAATTCAAAGAAAGGTTTAATTAATCTCAAAAATGGAGATAATAAGTGTTTCTTATGGTGTCATGTTAGACATCTAAATCCTCAAAATAAAGATCCCCAAAGAATCAAACTTACAGATAAAGAATTTCAGATTAAATTAGATTACAGTGGTATAACTTTTCCTGTTACTATTAAACAAATTAATCGAATAGAAAAACAAAATAATATCAATATTAATGTATTTGGCTATGATGAATCAGTCTATCCAATTAGAATATCTAATGAAAGATATAATGATCATATGGAGTTATTATATATTGAAAAAAAAGAACAACAAAAGCTTAAACAACATTATGTATATATCAAAAATTTTAACAGTTTAATGTATTACAAAACAAAACATAAAGATAAAAAACATTTTTGTATGTATTGTTTACAATGCTTTTATTCTGTTACTGACTTAGAAAGCCACAAAGAAAACTGTATTGTTATTAATGGTGTACAATCTATTGAGTTACCAAAAATCTATATTGATAAAAAAGGTGAAAAAAGAATTCCAAGCGTCTATTTTAAAAATTACCATAAACAATTACCTGTTCCTTTTGTTATTTACGCAGATTTTGAATCTATTACAGAAAAGATTAGTACTTGTCTGCCATCTAATCAAAAATCATACACTGAAAAATACCAGAGGCACACTGCTTGAAGTTTTGCTTATAAAGTTGTTTGTCTTTATGATAGTAAGTATTCCAAAGATATAGTAATTTACAGAGGACCTAATGCCGCATCAAAATTTTTGGATTGTATGTTGTTAGAAGTAAAAGATTGTCAAAAAGTAATGAGAAAAAATTTCAACAAACCATTACGATTGACTAAGTCAGAAGAAAAAGAATTCAAAAAAGCTACTCATTGTCATATTTGTGAGAGAAAATATAAAGAGGATGATATCTCAGTCAGAGATCATTGTCATATTACAGGAAAATATCGTGGTTCTGCTCATGCGAGTTGTAATTTAACATTACAAATATCAGCAGAAAAAATCAAAATACCTGTTATCACTCACAATATGAAAGGTTATGACGGCCATTTAATAATGCAAGAAATTGGACAAGTAATTAAATATGAAAATGCAAAAATAGAAATAGAAAACAAAAAAATAACTGAGCGAAAAAATAAAGATAGTGATAATGGCGAGGAATTTATTCCATATTTAGGAATTGGTGTCATTCCTTGTAATTCAGAAAAATATATGTCTTTTAGTATTGGTAAACATCTTGTGTTTAAAGATAGTTTTCAGTTTATGAGTGAGGGCCTCAGTATATTAGCTGATAATCTTCCAAAAGATAAATTTATTTACACTGAGATGGAATTCGGAGAAAAGGCTAGTATCTTAAAGAAGAAAGGTGTTTATCCTTATGATTACATGGATAGTTTTTCAAAATTTAATAATACTAAATTACCTCAAAAAGAGCACTTTTACAGCTTATTAACGGATGAAGATATTAGTGATGATGATTACCTACATGCTCAAAAAGTTTGGAATACTTTTGAGATCAAAAATATGGGTGAATACCATGATTTGTATTTAAAAACTGATGTCAATTTGTTAGCTGATGTTTTTGAAAATTTCAGAGATACTTGTATGTCTAATTATAAACTAGACCCTTGCCATTATTTCACTAGTCCTGGATTAGCTTGGGATGCAATGCTTAAAATGACTAAAATTAGTTTAGAATTAATTACGGATATTGACCAGCAGCTTTTTGTTGAAAAAGGTATGAGAGGTGGTATCTCTTGTATTACACATAGACATGCAAAAGCTAATAATAAGTACATGGAAAATTATGATCCTCAAAAAGAGTCTAGTTACATTATGTACTTAGATGCTAATAATCTTTACGGTTGGGCTATGTCAAAACCTTTACCTTATGATGATTTTAAATGGAGTGATGAGTCCAACCAAAACAAAACTATAAAAGAATGGTTACTATCTATTAATACAAAGAATGTAGGTATTGGAAAGATCTATGAAGTTGATTTAG
The DNA here is from genome assembly GCA_022361115.1 of Spirochaetota bacterium. Classification (GTDB taxonomy): domain Bacteria; phylum Spirochaetota; class GWE2-31-10; order GWE2-31-10; family GWE2-31-10; genus JAKSBL01. The sequence goes on from JAKSBL010000530.1 coordinate 3,104, forward strand.
AGTATGCTAAAGAGTTACATGATTTACACAATGATTACCCTTGTGCGGCTGAAAAATTATATGCCACTGATGATATGCTTTCTGATTATTGTAAAGAGATCAAAAATATATTCAAAATTAGTAATGGTAAAGTTCACAAGTTAATACCCACACTTGCTCCTAAGAAAAAATACGTTCTTCATGAAGTTAATTTAAAACTTTATTTAAAATTGGGTTTAAAATTAACTGCAGTGTATCGAGTTATAAAATTTAAAGAAAAACCATGGTTAAAACAGTACATTGATTTTAATACTGAAAAGAGAAAATACGCAAAAAATAGTTTTGAAAAAGACTTTTTTAAATTAATGAATAACAGTGTCTTCGGAAAAACCATGGAGAATCTCAGAAAACGCTGCAATGTCTATTTAGAAACTGAATATGATCATTTTATGCGTCAAACAGCTAAACCAACTTATGTATCTTGTAAAATTTTTAGTAAAGATTTGGTCGCAGTTAATATGAAAAAGGAAAGGTTAAAACTCGATAAGCCATCCTATGTCGGTATGTGTATTTTGGATTTGAGTAAAACGTTAATGTATGATTTTCATTACAATTACATCAAAAAGAAATATGGCAAAGCCCAGTTGTTATTTACTGATACCGATTCGTTGTGTTACCACATAACAACAGATGACGCTTATGAAGATTTATACCTTGATGGAGAGCTATTTGACAATAGTGATTACGATAAATCTTCTAAGTTCTTTTTTGATAATAATAAAAAAGTAATAGGTAAATTCAAAGATGAAGCGAAGGGTAAGCCTATTACTGAATTTGTTGGTCTAAAATCAAAAATGTATTCTTATAAGGTTGAGTTAGGCAGTGGAAATATTAAAAATAAGCGAAAAGCAAAAGGTGTCAAAAAGAATATTATAAAGAGAAACATTGACCACTCTGATTATTTAGATGTTTTAACTAATAATAATATTACAATGAATAAGATGAAATGCATTAGATCTGAATACCATCAGATATCTAGTTATGAAATCAATAAGATTTCCTTATCTTGTTATGATGATAAACGTTATATTCTCTCTAATGGGATAACTAGTTATGCTTATGGGCATTGGATGGTAAGGGAAATAAATGATATAACAAAGTAAATTATATGAGTCCAGAAGAAATAGCTAGAGTAAATCGATAGACAATTTTTATGAGAGCCTAAACTCAAACCTTTTTAAATGGCTTTTTTTAGATGGTTTTAAAAGGTAATTTTTAAATGAAAATTAGATGGCTATTTTTAAAAAGAAAATTAAAAGGCTAAAATTTAAACCTTTTTTAATTGGCTATTTTTTAAAAGAAAATTAAAAGGCTAAAATTTAAACCAATTTTAAATGGGATGGTGGTGTCTGCGCCGGTACCCCCATCCTCTATACTACTAACCGCCTCGCCTACGGCTGCGCGGTTTAA
>JAKSBL010000281.1 GCA_022361115.1 Spirochaetota bacterium
GATCAACAAATTCTGAATTACCCATTAATTTATAACGCATTCTCAATAAAATACGAAACATTGGTTCTGTTAAAGATTTAGATTTCTTTAAATCCATTGCTAATTTTAATAAATTCGGAGGAGGTGTACTTTCATCAGAAGGGATAAAATTGGGATATTTTTGCGCATTATCCCGAATCATGCTTTTTAATTCAGATAAGGATATTTCTGGTGAAAAGTAAAAAACAGGTTTTAGTAAAGATTGACCAGGTTGAATTATCCCTTCAGAAAGTGCAGTTTTTTCTATATCAGCCCCGGGATAAATACGTAGGCCAATAGTGATATGAGCCATATCCAGTTTATGTATATGTTGATTAATAAACTCCATGGTTTCTAAAACAGTGTCTTTGGTTTCACCTGGCCCTCCGAAAATGAAAAACCACATGGTTGGCATTTCTGTTTCTATAATCATTTTTGCCAGATCGATTAACTTGGCTTGATTAAAGTTTTTTTTCATGTTAATCAACATTTTGTTAGATGCTGTATCGGGTGTACAATTAATTTGAAAAAAACCAGCTTTTTTCATGAGTTCAAATAATTGATAAGAACTATTTTGTGGATTGATTCCCATGGTTCGTAATCTGATATTAATTTTCTTTTTTATTATTTCTCTGCATATTTCTTCTGCATGATCTGCTGGATCATTAAAAGTAGAATCTACAAATTCAAAATTTGTAATTCCGCTTCGATAATGAGCTTCAGCAATTTCATTAGCAATATCTTTTGGATCACGCAATCGATACTTTTTACCTTCTAAAAGAGGGTAGGTACAATAAATACACTGATGGTGACATCCCCTTTTGGTTTGAATACTATAAACACTCCGTTCTAAATAGGGAAAAAAATTGATTTTTTCATCTATTTTAGAGTGCAGACTCGTAGATACATCAAACGTTGTTGCGATTTTAAAAGGCTGTTTTGTCATATTTTTTCCAATGATATTGGGGTGGTGAGGTTTAATATTGTTTTCCAAACAATCTAAAAGATAGGGAAAAAGTTTTTCTCCCTCACCAATGACTCCATAATCAGCTTGAAACAAAGCTAGTATATCATCAGCAAACAGACTAAAACCACTTCCACCTAAAATAAGCGGAATATGAGAATAATTGTGAATAGTTTTAATTATTTTATCATAAATAGTATCCAGATAATATTTGCTGCCTGCAAAACTGGTATTATCGACATTACGAATGCCAACTCCAAAATAATCTGGTTGATATTCATCAATAATTTGTTTTAGATTATGTCCTTCATCAAACACTGAGTCATAAATATAATAAAGATATTTCTCTTTAATAGAATTGGCAATAGTACATAAACCCAAAGGTGGAACTGGAATCGGAATCTTTTCAAAATTAGTGTTGATTAATAAGACTTTCTTTTTCATATTAAATAATTACTTCCCAAAGATAATATTCATTCTTAATTTTTTCCATTATTAGAGATTTTCCAGATATTTGATAATAAAAGGGTAGAGCTAAACGGACAGCTATTCCACAAGGATTGTCTTTCGTGATTGGGTACTCACTATAGAGTTTTTTATTTGTTTGCTGATTTTCCAATTTAATAAAGGTTTCTTTGTCTGCAAAAATATATTCAGCTTGAATAAAAATTTCACAACTTAAAACTTCATCCCATTTGCCTAATTTCCCATAAAACCGAAATCCCTTTTCTGCATGAGGAATGATACGATAAGCAGCAAAAGAAGGGACAATCTGTAGAGGATTGTTTTCTTCATAAGAAAAAAACTCTGAATTATTTTCACCTGAAGTGATGATAAATGGTTCTTTTATTTTAATACGATCCTTTAAAAAATTAACAAAACCTAAATTAGTATGCAATCCGTTGTTTACTGCAACTGTATAATTTGATATTTTTTTTAAGATTGTATAATAACAAAGTGCAATATGATTAACTGAATTAGGAAAGAGCGCAGGATTAATACTGTAATCTTCTTGACTGATGAGCTTACCAATTTGATTGACAATTTCAATTTCACCAAATCCTGTAAATAAATAGATTTCTTCATCTTTTACAATATTTTTCCCAGGTCCATCTTCCATGACATTGTATATTCCAAGAGATAAGATACTCATAGAATATTTCATTCTTGATTGGATACCAGCAAGTAAATCAGGGATTTCATTATTGAGGGTAAAACTATTCCATTTTGTTCTATTTGAAAAAAGCCCATCATCAAAAAGTGTCTGAAAATCACTTTGACTGCGGCTTTTTGAATTTAATAATGAAATATCAGTGATTTGAGAATAATAACTCATATTAATCCTTTTTTTCATTAAGATTTTTTACCAGCATAGATACATTATTACCGCCAAAACCAAATGAGTTCTTAATAAAATAATTAACTTTTTTATTTAATGTTGTTATAGGGATAATTTCAGGATCCATGGATGTGGCAGCAAAGGGCGGTATATATATTTTTTCTTCATTGAGCATTTGTAATGTTATACATAATTCTGTTAAAGCAGAGCTGCCTACTGTGTGTCCGATAAATCCTTTTAGTGAAGAAATATGAACATTTTTGAAAATATTTTTTAAAACTTTCACTTCAATTTCATCGTTTAATGGTGTACCTGTTCCATGAGCATTAATGTAATCAACTTGCTGAGGATCAACATTAGCCTGTTCCAGGATTTTTAAAATGCACTCTTGTTGTTGAGTACCTGCAGGATTAGGAGAAGTGATATGATAGCCATCAGTATTTGAATAAACACTGCATATTTCTGCATGGGCTTTTTTAGCAGGATTTGCTTCTAACAAAACAGCAGCACCTCCGTCTCCTAGTGAAATTCCATCCCTTTCTAGTGTTAGAGGCCGTGTCCCCTCCTGGCTTATCAGTTTTAGTGCATCAAAACCAGTTAAGGTCGTGATACTGAGAGCATCTACAGCCAATATTAAGGCTTTATCCATGACTCCTTGTTGGATAAAGCGAACCGCTTGAAACAAGGCATGACCTGCTGAGGAGCAGGCTGAAGTAAATAAAGAATAGACTTCACCAATGAGTTCTGGGTATTTTCTTTGTAAAATACTGGATATATCATAGAAGTATTCTTTTTCCTTCATTGGATATTTATGATTATATTTGACTAGTTCAAGATAGATTTCTTCTGTTTCTTTAATACCACCAGTTGAGGTAGCCAAAAAAAGGGGAAGGTCCTGGTAGTCTGCTAATTCGCCACTCATATTTTCCATTAAAGCCAATGCCATGGCAGCACATTTGGTGTTTTTATTCTTATCAGATTGAATTTGATCAACTAAAAAATAGGGTTTTTTAAAAATGTCTTGTTTACCGGGATGATATATATTTATTTTGTGTTGCCGAAGATTTTTTATCGTTTCTGAATTATTCACTCCTAAAGCTGTTATAGAAGAATAGGCAGTGATATATACATTATTAGTCATAGCTGTTCCTGTAATTTTATATTGACTTTAGCTCATGATATTAGATAATTCAATTTATTTTTTAAAAATATTTTTTCACCTTCCAGATAAATCATGTCATTGATTGACATTAATGACAGTAACTTCTCTAAAGTTTCATTGAGATGGTTATCAATTTTTTTAAAAATCGGATCATTCATCATCTTAATATTTTTAACAAAGAATTCAATCACTTGATCTTTTGTATAACCTGGATTTTTATGAATATAATACTCAAAAGAAGGGATGAGATTATTAATGACTAAAAACTCAGGCATTCTTGTGAGTTTATTAAGTTTTTTAATCAGTTTCTGTATTTTTTTATGAATATCATTGATTTCTGGGCCATGTCCAGGTAATACTTTTATTATTTCCAGATCTAGTATCTTTTGGTAAGTCCTTAACAATTGCTGGGCAGAATATTCCATGTCCTGATAATAATCCACCTGCGATACAAATCCCTCATAGAGACAATCTCCGCTGAAAAGTATTTTCTCTCCAGGTAAAAAAAAACCAATAGAATCAGGCGTGTGGCCAGGCAAATCGATAATTCTGAATTCCAGGTTGCCGATTTTTATCTCATCTTGGTCCTTTACTTCTTCATCCAGCAAATAGGGAGAAAACTGATCTTCCGCTCCTACTAAAAGCTTTTTAATTTTTCTTTTTTGCTGATATTCTTTGTACTTTATTGATCCAATTATTTTAATTTGAGGATTAGTTTTTTTTATTCTACTATGATTTCCTACATGATCTCCATGAGAATGGGTAGTTAAAAGATATTGAATTTGAGAAAGGGAAAGACTGAACGAATCTAATGCTTTTTGTAAATTATCAAATGTTAATTCATGTCCGGAATCTATTAACGCATTCTCTTCAGAGTGGAGCAGATAGATATTACTACTCCCGGTAAAATGAAAAACACTAATATTGTCTGTAATATGTCTTATTTCCATAATCTATGTAACATCTTTACCTTATTTTGATGAATCAGAGTTTTTCTACGTTGTTTTCATAAAATTTTTCAATAGGCACAATATCATTGCCTCTTAATAGAATAGCATTTTGCTGAAAAACTGCAATAGCCTGTGAAATCACTTCAGGCCCCCTTGCAGACTGATTATATTTAGTCACAAATTACAGAGTAATTTACTGCTAATTGCTTTTAGCAATTAGCATATATGTAATCATCTCTCATGATTGTAATATTGGTTTTATATCATTAATTCTTATATTTTTTAATAATTTTTATCAGGTATTTTCTCAGAAAAGGGTCAATAGAGAATAAATACATATCTTAATCTCTATCAATTAGTATGGTTTCTCCTGCTTTGACATAATCTCGCTCTTTTACCTTTATTTGATAATTCCCTTTTATTTTTAAATAAAGATCGCATTGTGAGCCCATTCGGATCAAACCCAGTTTTTCCCCTTTTTTAACTTGTTCATTTTGCTGTCCATAATAGTCAATTTTATTTACCCATTTATCAGCAATTTGTACAGTAGCACTTTCGATATGCTGGCTGGAGAGTAGAATTACATTCCGTTCATTTTCTAAAATATAATCCGCACCTTCTGTATATGGTTTTAAATTAAAGACTAAATTGAGAAAGGCTTTCATCATCGGCAGATTTGCTTTTACTTGACGGTAATAAATATTTTTTATTTGGCCGGCATGTGGATAACGATTGTAATGAACACTTAAGGGAGTCATAAATATTCCAATGAGTAAATCATAATCCTGGGACTTTAATTCTTCCAGTATGATCTTTTCACCCTTTTTGACTGATTCATACTGGTCCAGATCTTTTAACTGCCGGATATAAATAATATAACCATCAGCTGGGGCAACGATATTATTTCCTTCTGGAATCTTCCGCCTGGGATTACGAAAAAAGAAAAAGAAACGGTAGAAGAAAATAAAAAATAAGGCACAAATAAAAAAAAATTGTCCAGAATATTAATTGGCCTGTTAAAAAATGATTTAGCATTACCATAACTATTCAAAAAGCAAGAAAAATTTTTTTAAAACACGAAAACCTTGGTCACCAATAAAAAGGGAAAGAAATTTTAAAGGAATCCAGCAGAAAATGATCGTAAAATACATTAAAAAAATTAGAAAAGACATGAATAAATCATAGAAAATTTTTTTCATTGCAACTTTAATTTTATAAAATATATTAAAATATTATAATTTAAATTGCTGAAGTGTCAAGCTAAAGTAATGAATAAAAGTCATAATAATGATTGACTTTGCCAGTAATATAAGATATCTTCTGTAACCGATGAAAACAGCTAGTCCATTAAACTTAGAAAAAATTCTCAATCCGGAACAATATCAATCTGCGACCTCTATTCATGGGCCTTCATTGATTTTAGCAGGAGCAGGATCAGGGAAAACACGTGTTATTACCTATAAAATTGCCTATTTAATCAATCAAGGAATTGCTCCCTCCAGAATACTGGCTGTAACTTTTACAAATAAAGCAGCCAAAGAAATGAAAGAGCGTGTTGGTCAGTTAATCGGTCAAAAATCACGTAATGTTACCATATCAACTTTTCACTCTCTAGGTCTAAGGATACTGGAAAAAAATATTGAAAGGCTTGGGTATAAAAGAAAATTTTCTATTTATGATGATCAGGATAGACAAAAACTGTTAAAAGATGCTATTGGGGAATTAAAAATTCCTCAGGATGAGTATGATGTTTATGAATTATCTTATAAAATTAGTCGTCTGAAGATGAATCCTGAATACCTGATAACAGATCCCCAAGTTACCAGAATTTTTAAACGCTATCAGGAACTTCTTAAAATCTATAATGCTGTTGATTTTGATGACCTAATTAAACTTCCTATCCAATTATTTGAAGAAAATCCAGATGTACTAGATTATTATCATAGAAAATGGCAGTACCTGCTGGTAGATGAATACCAGGATACCTCTTTCATGCAATACCGCTTCATGAAATTACTGGCAGAAAAAAATCGAAATATCTCTGTTGTAGGCGATGATGATCAATCCATTTATTCCTGGCGAGGAGCTGATGTTTCTAATATAAAACAGTTTGAAAAAGACTTTCACCCTGTCTTTACTGTTAAGTTAGAACAAAACTATCGGTCTACTGCGAACATTCTCAATGCAGCTAATGCTGTCATTCAGACTAATCCGAATCGATATGAAAAAAAACTCTGGACCAGTGATCAGTCAGGTGAAAAAATATCTTTTTATGAAGCTCAGAGTGAAGAGGAAGAAGCTCAGTATGTATTGATGATGATCAATCAATTAAAAAACCAGGGCTATAAATATAGTGATTTTGCAATCCTCTTTCGTATGAACTCTCAATCCCGGCCTTTTGAGGAAATATTACGAGAAAATAATGTTCCCTATAAAATATCAGGTGCAATGAAATTTTTTGATCGTCCTGAGATCAGAGATATATTATCATATATGCGATTTTTAGCTAATACGGATGATGAAGTTGCATTAATGAGAATCATAAATAATCCAAAACGGGGAATAGGTGCTGCTACTTTAACCCGATTAATGGAATATGCAAAAGAACATCATGGTTCTATTTATGCTGCCTTAAAAGATTTTATTCATCTCAATATTGCTGGAGACCGAATTACTCCATATTTAGAAGAATTTGACAAACTCATTGAAAAGCATCGGGAATTGATTTTTAAACCTAAAAATATTGCTAGAGCTGTGACTAGTTTAGTAGAAGCAATTGATTATAAGGGAAAATTAGTCAGTGAACTAAAAAATATTCGTAAAATTACCATGCGTATGAATAATATCACTCAATTAGTTGCATCTATTTCTCGTTATGAAAAAGATCCAGATAATTTTAATCCTAATATTTATGAATACCTTCAGCGTGTTACTTTAAATAATCGAGATGATGATGAAGAAGAGGGAAAGGGTGTTAATATGCTTTCCATCCACGCTGCAAAAGGCTTAGAATATAAAGTTGTATTTTTGGTCGGAGTTGAAGACGGCCTGATTCCTCACTTTAAAACTGTTGAAGAAACAGGCAGTGATGAAGAAGAACGTCGTTTATTTTATGTAGCCATTACCAGAGCTCAAAAAAAATTATTTATGACCTATCCAAAAACCCGTCTTAAATTTAATGAAACCCTCCATCGGGAACCTTCCTCTTTTCTTACAGAAATTCCAGAAGAACTTATGGATGCTAGGGATCTGGAAGAAAAATTAGCAGAAAGAGATACTTTCAATGATTTACTGAGTAAATGGAAGGAAAAATAGTTGAAAAAGATTAAATAGTTGTTGGAAATTATTATATTTATTCTTTTTTTTTTTTTTTTTACTTTTTTTTACTCATTTCATAATATAACAAAGTCAAAAGTTGACGATTTTTGAAAGATATGTTAAATAATTTCAGTCTGCTTTTTTAAAAACTATCATAAAACTACTTTAGTAGTAATGTTGTAGTTTCTTTTTTTAGGTGATTCTACTTCTAAAATTTTAAGATGGATATAAAAAATAGACAAAAAGTATTGTAAGTTAAAAAAGAAGGAAGTGAAGTATGGAACCAATCATTGAACAACTCTTGCATCTTCAAATCTTAAATCAATTATGGTTAGCATTTGTATTGCTGATTCCTATTGTATTGATTTCTCGATCTGTTGTGGCAGGAACCCGTTATTCTCCTATTTTAATTATTGTAATTTTTGGATTAGCAATGGGTTTTCTCATGGTACAGAGTAAAGTGAGTACTCCGGGATTAAGTGAGTTCCCATTAATTATTCTCCTAAGTAAAGTCACAGTTATTGTCCTTATTGTATCATTTTTTGTTGGAGGGCAGGAACTGCAAAAAATTATTTTTAAGAATCATTTAGAAATTGAACAGTTAGTAGTTGAATCACAGGATGAAATTATTTTAGGAACAAAAAGGACTCAATTTGTGTTTATCCTCCGTTCAGTTTTTATCCTATTAGGTATTGCTGGTGCTTCAAAACTCATTCTTGGGCATGCTGCTAATGATCCTTTAGGAGACTTTTATTCCATATTGACCTATATCGGATTAATCGGATCAGTTATTTTAATTGATAGTCGGGCAACTATTAAAAACAAACCAGCATATATTCGAAAAGGTGTATTGGAAACAATTTTTATTTTATTAATATTAGTCGCATCTTTTTACATTGCTAAATGGATCAAACCTTATATTGCATTGCCTCAAATTTTCTTTGCTATGATTATTTCAGCTTCATTAGGATTCATTTTTTCCAGATGGCATTTTGGGCCTACTATTCGATCCATGCTTTTTGCAGGTATCCCCGTTGTATTAGCTGCAAACTTCTTAATTGGTGGTTCACGAATATTAGAGGCTCTAAAATTGATGGAAATGAAGGCTGTAATGGGTTATGGATTTTTTGGTCAAATTTTCTGGATGTTTGGTGGCTTAGCATTACTGATTTTATTTGGAAAAGCCAATCATGTACGTAATTTGGCTCCTGGAATGGCTGGATCATTATCACATTCTGGATTAACTGGTGCATGTACTGCCGGTGATTTAGGCCAAGAAGCAGCTGCTCGTGCTCCAATCATGATCAATGTACCTTTTTTTGGACATATTTTTGTTTTTTCTATTTTAGCCTATAGTGCGAAACAAGGAGAATTAGCTCCAATCTGGACAGGATTAGTAGCAATCATTGGTATTGTATTGACTACTTTATCCTTAATATATTTAGGCAAAGCCAATGGTGATGAACCAAAAGAAGTAAAAGGCTTAATGTTATTTTGTTTTGGTTGGCAAATTTGTGCTGTGTTCTGTAGCTTTTTAAGTTTATATTTTAGCGGCATGAGCCTTTCCAATTCTGGTATGGCAACTTCATCAGCCCTTTCCCATTTTGGTTTATTTGCTGCTACTCAAGGTGGTATGTTTGGCCAACAGGCATCTGATTTAATTCCCTTTATTTTTGCTATGCCATTTTTAGTTCACCCACTTGTATTTGGTATTTTTGGTAAAGCAATGAGCTATGAAGGAAAAATGCCTGAAAAAATCGTTTATCCTTTAGCATTAATTGGATTAATTGGAGTAATTGTTTTTCTTTTTATAATTTAAAATTACTCATATTTTAGTGCCGGGAAATAAAACTAAAAACCGAAGAGCCGTAAAAAGTTCTTCGGTTTTTATCATTTTATTACTCTTATAATTGAATTATGTTGATAATTTTTAATCAGTTCTAAAAAATAAAAATTGCAAATTATTCATCTATTTCAATACTTTCCACAAAAAATTCTCTCCCCTTATCTCCAGGTGAACCATAACCACTGCACTGGGGACAATCATAATTCAATTTGTCATATATAAAAACATGCCCACATTGATTACATGTCAGTTTTAAAGGAATGTGATGGATGATTAAATCTGCACCTTCGGCAATCGTACCTTTACTAAAATGATTGAAATACATTTGGATCGATTCATCAACAAACGAACTGATTTCTCCTACAGACAGACGTATAATTTTTACTTTTTTTGCTCCAGCCTGTGTCGCTTCATTAATAATTAGATCCAGCATATTTTGAGTCACTGCAAATTCATGCATACCAGTCCCTTTTTCAACAACTCATTATTTGAAAGACTATTTTACTATGATTTAATTTTTTTGTCTATTTGATAAATTATTATTTCAAAATTTTGTGCCTGGCACTAATATTTTTAAGATAATTCATGTGCCAGGTATAAGTTTACAAATAAATTATTGTGCCTGGCACCAACCAATATCAATATTGTTAAAAAAAACAAAAAATATTTTCCTCTTTGTCATAACTTTTGAATAAAAAATCATTAATACTAATGAGAGACAAAAAAGTTATAAACAAGGAGTTATTTATGGGACGCCCACTACGATTTATTGCTGAGTTTACCAGCTA
>JAKSBL010000168.1 GCA_022361115.1 Spirochaetota bacterium
ATATAATCTAGTTTGATGAATCATTCACCGAACCCGATTATGTAAAATCTAAAAATTAAAGGATATTGAATGACTAAAGCTTGTTTAATTGATATTTCCAGGGGCCGCGTTCCCACACTGGAGCGGATGAAAAAACTTTTATACAATATCAGTGGTTATGGCTACCAGCAGGTATTTCTAAACATTGAACACACCTTGAAAATTAAAAAACACCCATTAATAGGTAAAGAAGCCGATGGTTTTCATGAAGAAGAGTTTAAAACATTAGATGAATATGCCTATCAACATAATCTGGAACTCATACCAGTATTTCAATCTTTTGGACATATGTTTCATATCCTAAAACTGGATCAATATCAAAATTTGAGTGAATCCAGTGATTTATGGTCTATTAATCTGATAGATGAAGAAGTTTACCAATTTCTCTTTGATTACTATGAAGCTATTGCTCATACCTTTCGTACCCAATGGATTCATGTAGGTGGCGACGAAATTTATGACCTGGGACTAGGAAAAAGTAAAGGCTTATTAAACCACAAAAGTAAAACAGAGTTGTTTTTTTCACATATCGCAAAATTAAAGGACATGATCAATAAATTAGATCGAAAAATGATGATCTGGGGAGATATGATAGAAAAAGAAACAGTTCATATTGACCAATTAGGAGAAGATGTTACCATCTGTTATTGGAATTATGATTTTACTCCTATTCCGAAAACTTATCAGAATTTAAATAATCAACTCTATTTTTGCCCTGGTATCAGTACCTGGAAAAATATTTTTATCCGTTATGAATATGCTGCTAAAAATATAAATTACCTTAAAGATAATTTTAAAAATTTCCCAGTAGATGGCTGGATGATTACAGATTGGGGTGATGGAGGACACCCTCATCCGATTAGTTTTACTGAAAAGATGTTTGAATATACCATGAACATCATGACAACTCCTGAAAAAGCCTTTTCTTTCTCTAAAAACGGTCAAATTAATCAAGTCATTCATCTTTTAAACGAAATACATCACGGATTAGATTTTGAAGGGGAGTATTTCAGAGAAATACAACTTTATGCAACCAATTTGCTTTTTTTCGAATACCCCTATCAGGGAGAAGCTTTTTTAAATGTTCCGCACCAACTTTTAATTGAAAAAATTAAAAAAACAGAACAATTAAAAGAATTAGTAAAAGAATGTTCTGCTTTTCAAACAGAATTTGAAAAAGACCTGCTGCTTGTAATTGATAAGACGAATCTGTTGGCAGAAAAAATCAATTTGTTTTTATCCTATCAACAGAAAAAACCTTATGGACAAATAAAACAATTGACTAATGATTTTATTATCCACTTAAGAAAGTATTTCTCGCAATTTATGGCCAATTGGCTGGCAACTTCACAACCAATGGGACTCTATTTTCATATACATTTTTTTAAACAACTGGAATTAGATTTATTAAAAGATTTAGAAAAATACCAGCAAAACATGACTAGCCAAAGGGGTCATGATTTTCAGCAAACTATTTTAGCTCAATCAGAATATCACAATCTTTTCACTATTTGTCATTTTGATGCATTAAAAGATCTCTGGAACAATTATCGTTTATAAAGGAGTATGACTATGAATGCCCAGAACCAGGCTTTTATAAAAAAAGTGAATACAGCATTAGTTCTTAGAAGTTTCTGGCTCAATCCGGAAAATACGAGAACCAATATTGCCAGCGAACTGGGTTTGGATAAATCAACCATAGTATTAATCATTAACCGTCTTTTAAAAAAAGGAATTATCAAGGAAACAGAAAAAACCCATTCAACTCCATTGGGAGGAAGAAAAGCTCAACAACTAGCTCTGGTCAATAACTATGCTGCTGTATTAGGGCTGGAAATCCAACCAGCCTATTATAAATATGTTGTTCTCAATCTTAAAGGAGAAATTCTTTTAAAAGGCACTGAAAAATGTCATTATTCAGATAATTTTACAGACTTAATCACAAATATTATTACTGAAATGGATAATCCCCTGTCAAAATTAAATATCCCTTTGCTTGGAATCAGTATTGGTACACCAGGCTGGATAGATACCAATCGTTTTAAAATTCTCAACTCTCATTTATTTCATCTGGATTACTATGATTTTGCCAAAGAAATTCTACCTCAATTTGATATACCGATTCTTATCGAAAATGACGCAAACTGCTGTGCCTGGGGAGAATTACTTTTATTCCCGAACAAACGGTTAAAGCACTTTATTTATATACTGGGAGAATTTCATGAGGAAAAACAAATCGAAGGACAATGTCTTATTGGTATTGGGATGGGAATAGTTGCAGATGGGGCAGTATATTATGGAGAAAACTATTCTGCCGGGGAATTTAAAAGTGTGTTCTGGAGTAATGAAAGGATCAGCCAGTTTGGTATGGATGATCAAATGATTCTCGATGTCAAAAAGAACCCTCAAATATTACATCAAATCATTGAAGAACTTCTCTTAAATCTCTCACCAATAACTGCAATTTTTAACCCGGAACAAATCTTTATAGGCGGAGATTTGAAAGAATTTCAATCTGAAATAAAAGAAATCTTAAATGGAAAATTTAAAGACCGCTTCATCGGATTATCCCAAAATGCTAGTAAAATCATCCCATCCACCCTGGATGAACATGATGTTGCTGTTGGAGCAGCAGCTATGTTTTTAGAAAAACTTTTTGCCGTACCACAGTTAAATGAGAATCCTTTTCAGGCTGCTATGAACTGGGATCCTATCTTTCAAAATATCCATACCATAAAAAAAACCGGTAAAAAATCATTTTCACTGCTTCAAAAAACATGCTAAAATGCACTTGAGGTATGACATGAACTCAACTGTTGAAAATTCTATATTAAAACAAAACAATTATACAAAACTTCGTTACTCAGATGAAAATGCCAATGCAATTGTAGTCGAAAGTTTTCCAGCTTTAGGGACTTTGACAGCCCTCCGTTTTATTGAGTGGGTTCAGGCCAATCCAGAGGGGGTGATATCTCTGCCAACTGGGAAAACTCCAGAACACTTTATCAAAGAAGTCAAACGGTTTTTAAATAACTGGGCTCAAAGAGAGATTCAAAAAGAATTGGAAAAATCAGGAATTAATCCTGCTAATAAACCTTCTCTAAAGCAGCTTCATTTTGTACAAATTGATGAATTCTACCCCATTAATCCTTATCATCACAATAGCTTTTATTATTATATTAACAAATATTATCTGGAAGAGTTTGGAATTTCAACAGAAAAAGCCTTGCTGATTAATGGTGAAAAAATCGGCATCCCTAAAGGTTATAATATGGATAAAATCTGGGGAGATATGCCTGTTGACCTCTCCCTGCGCCACCGATCACCCAAAAATACATGGGAAAATCTTCAAAGGGATTGCATATATCGTATCGACCAATGGTGCAGCGAATATGAAGAAAAGATTCGCCAGTTAGGGGGTATTGGGTTTTTTCTAGGAGGAATAGGGCCGGATGGACATATTGGCTTTAACATGAGAGGGTCTGATCACTTTTCCACTACCCGGTTAACAGAAATCAATTATGAAACCCAAGCTGCTTCGGCCAGTGATTTGGGAGGGATTGAAGTCGCCAGAAAAAGATTGGTCATAACTATCGGCTTAGCAACAATTACATATAATCCCCAATGTACTGCAATTATCATTGCTGCAGGCGAAGCAAAAGCAAAGATTGTGAAACAAGCAATTGCTCAGAGGACCAATAACCTTTATCCTGCTACAGCATTACATAAACTCGATAATTGCCGTTTTTATCTTACCCAAGGAGCTGCAAAATATCTCCAGCAAAGACAGCTAGAAATTTTGAAAAAAGCAGACTCTCTCTCTTCTCAACAAATTGAAAAAATCGTTATCAACCTCTCTTTAGAAAAAAATAAAGAAATTGGGCAACTCACCAAAGCAGACTTTCAGTCTCATCCGGAAGGACAAATTTTATTAAATAAATCGAAAAAATCTCCAGACAAACTCAGTCAACTGGTAAAAAAAAGCTTAGAAAACAAAATTGTCAAGGGGATGCAAGTCCTCAGGAACAAAAGGTTTCTCCACACAGAACCACACCATGATGATATTATGCTGGGGTATTTACCTTATGTTGTCCGAGCTATCCGAGAACACAGCAATTATCATCACTTTGTTACTCTAACCAGTGGTTTTACCGCAGTTACCAATCAGTATATGCTAAAAATTTTGAAAAAAATGAAAAAAGCTTTGCAAACCGGTTTATTTGATCGGTTAAATCAATCTGATTATTTTAACCCTGATGATTTTCATTTTAGAGATCGGGATATCTGGAAGTATCTGGATGGAGTAGCTTCCAATAATAAGTCAACAAAAGACGAAGGAATGATGCGGCGCATGCTGAGAAACCTCATCTCGATTTTTGATGAACGGGATCTCCATGTCATTAAAGCTCGTGTAGACGAATTGATCAATTATTTTGAAACACAGTATGCAGGCAACAAAGACTTACCTCACATCCAAAAATTAAAAGGCTATTGCCGAGAATGGGAATCATCCTGTCTCTGGGGATACTTTGGCTGGAATACGGCCTCAGTTGACCACTTAAGACTAGGTTTTTATTCAGGTGAAATCTTTAATGAAGAACCGACCATAAACCGGGATGTAAAACCCATTTTAGAGCTACTACACAGAATCAAACCAGATGTGGTGACTGTTGTCTTTGATCCGGAAGCCAGCGGCCCGGATACCCATTACAAAGTACTGCAGGCCATAGCAGAAGCTTTAAAGATTTACCAGGCTGAAACACAAAATAACAATATTGAAGTGATAGGTTACCGTAATGTCTGGTATCGCTTTCATCCTGCCGAAGCCAATCTTTTAGTTCCGGTTTCCCTGAACATGCTTTCACTGATGCATAATTCTTTTATCAATACTTATCTCTCCCAAAAAGCGGCCAGCTTTCCCAGTTATGAATACCCAGGAACTTTTTCCAGGTTAGCTCAAAAGATACAGGTAGAACAATATGAACACCTTAAAACCTGTTTAGGAAAAACCTTTTTCTTTGATCACGAGAGTGCACTGATTCGGGCAACCAGAGGACTGGTTTATATCAAACAGATGAGCACGTCTGAGTTTTTTCATTTTTCCAGAGAATTAAAAAAGAAAGCTGAAAACATCGAAGTTAAAGAGAGCTAGATCAAAAAGGGTTGATTATTCTTTATTAATGCGTTTCTTTGTTTAACACAGCCACTAAAAGTCAATGGATCAGGTGGTGAATGGTTTACATAATCCAATAATTGTTCTATTGTTGAAGTTGCCACATGTATCCGGGTATCAGATGAGGCATAATAAATAAAAACATCCTGGTTTTCTCTTACAACCCAGCCATTACAAAAGACCACATTAGAAACATCACCAACTCTTTCTTCCCCTTCCGGAGCAAGAAAGTACCCCCCAGGTTTTTTGATGATCTTATCTGGCTGATCCAGGCTAGTTAAAAAGAGATATAAAACATAACGCAAGCCAGCAGCAGTATTTCTTACCCCATGAGCAAGGTGGAGCCAGCCGGCAGGAGTTTTTAGAGGAGGCGGACCCTGGCCATTTTTTAACTCACTAATAGTATGATAAGTTCTGGAATCCATGATTTTTTCCTGTTTTACTTCAGCTTTTTCCATGCTGTCTGTTAATGCCCAACCAATCCCACCACCTCTACCAGTAGAAATAAAACTATCCTGAGGCCGGGTATATAAACCATAGCGCCCATTTACAAATTCCGGATGCAACACCACATTACGCTGCTGCTGGGAAGGAGTGATCAAGTCAGGCAACCTTTCCCATTTTCTTAAATCCCGGGTTCGAAGGATTCCGCATTGCGCAATAGCAGATACCTGATCAGAAGGATTAGCAGCAGAATCTCTTTTTTCAGTACAAAAAAGACCGTAAATCCAGCCATCTTCATGCTGGGTAAGGCGCATATCATAAATATTGGTCTCATCAATGTCAAAGGAGGCAATATCTACTGGATAATCATGGAAACGAAAGGAATCTATTCCGTTCTCACTCTCTGCTACAGCAAAAAAAGATTTCCGATCAACCCCCTCGACTCTGACAATAAGATTAATTTTATCATCTAATATAATTGCCCCAGGATTTAGAACTGCATTAACTCCCAATCTTTCCATCAGATAAGGATTGGTATCTGGATTTAAATCATATCGCCAATGCAAAGGTATGTGATTTGCTGTCAAAACAGGATTTTGATAACGAAAAAAAACACCACTTCCAGGTTTTAGAGGCCGATTTTTTAACTTCAATAACTCTTGTTCATGTTCTCTTAATTGGTGTAAACGACGTTGAAAGGCAGCAGTCATTCTTCACTCCTTATTGGTTAAGTTTTTGATCCGTGTCAGCAACTCAATACAAGCACGAGTATTATGATAGAGACTTTTCCATTCTCCAGCTTTATAAAAACGATGATCAGGTTGATCCTGATGAGTGATTTTCCAGTACCATTCCCCGCGCTGATGATCTACCATTTTTTGCTCAATAAATTTCCAGATCGAACAAACAGCCTGTAAATACTTTTCTTTATAGGAAAGCTGATAAGCAAGCATAAAGCCTACACAGGCTTCTGCTTGTACCCACCATATTCTGTCATCATCTAACTGGCCAGCTTCATTGACTTCATTAATAACCCCTCTGACACCATTTTCACCTTTTAAAGCAGACTGGAAGGTTTGATCAGCAATCTGCAATGCTAAATCACCGGCCTGATTAATCAGCTTTGATTCACCAGTGACTCCAGCAGCTTCATAGAGAAGCCAAGCAGTTTCAATTTCATGACCAAAAGATATGCCGCAAGAAACAGGTTGCCAATTATCTTTAAAAAAAAGTTGAAGATGATGATTCTGAGGATTGAGTATTTTTTCTGTCAGCAGATAAAACAACTGGAGCAATTGCTTATAAATCTGTTCATCACCAGTTACTTGATACAAAGTCGTGTATGCTTCCAAAAGATGAAGATGGGTATTCATGGATTTATCTGCATTTTGATCGACTTCACTCAAAGCTGCACTTTCTATCCTTTGCCACTTTTGATCAAATACTTCAAAATAACCAGGATGATTCTGATCAGTTGTCTTCTTTTCAATAAGCTGAAAGGTTTCCAAGGCGATTTTTAAAGATAGAGGCTCTTTACTAATATGATAATATTCAGAAATAGCATAAACCGCAAAGGCTAAACCATAAGTTTTTTTTCTTTTATCCAGAGGGTTTCCTAGAGAATCTGTTTTCCAGAAAAATCCGCCATAC
>JAKSBL010000404.1 GCA_022361115.1 Spirochaetota bacterium
AACAATGATGATTTGGAAAAAAATGTATTTTATAACTGGTGTCAGAGTGAACTCCTATTGAATGCTGTTATTATCATACGCTTTTTTTCCAGAGTTGGGTATCTTATTTTACATTTGAATGAAAAGGTAAATATTGTTGAATTCAATTGCCAAACTCTCTTGGTTATGTTTAAATAATGAAAAAATGGATATGGAGAAGATATGAGTAACAAACAAATTATTATAGAAGCAACCACTTTATATGATGGACAAACCAAAAAAGACAATCAATATATTATCGTGGAGGAAGATCGCATTGTTGATGTGAGCTCCAGTAAAATGAAGGCAGATTTTTCAGGAATTGTTACTCCTGCGATTATTGATGCCCATTCTCATATTGGTATGTGGCGACAAGGAGAGCCAGATCATGAAGGAGAAGGGAATGATCGTCGTTCTCAGTTTTGTCCTTTAAATGATCCTTTAAATAGTATTTACTTTGATGACAGGGCATTTTCAGAAGCTGTTGATTTTGGTGTTTTATATAGTTGTGTTGTCCCAGGTAGTGGTAACCTCTTAGGTGGTCAGGCTAAAGTGATTCGTAATTTTGCTAACAACAGAGATGAAGCACTAGTCAAAGACTATGGCTTTAAAATGGCTTTAGGGTATAATCCTCGCTCAACAACCAGCTGGAAGGGAGAACGTTCCAATACTCGTATGGGAATTTATGCAATGCTGGAGCAGAAATTTGATGATGTTCTACAGAAACAATTAAAAGCAACTCATGCAAAAGAAAAAAAATTGTTTGAATTGCAAAGTAAAGCTAAAGATAAACAGTTAAATGGAGAAGATATCAAACAGGAAGAGCAGTTTATTTTAGATGAATATGAGTTGGAATTTTCTTCAGAAGAAAAAGCTATTTTACAGCTCTTGAATGGAAAAAAAATTGCAAAAGTTCATGTTCATAAAGAAGATGATGTACAATATTTAATCCAGCTGGTAAAAAAATACCATATTAGAGTAACTGCGGAACATGTGTGTGATGTTCACCATACTGAAATCTTTAATCAATTAGCAGAAGCTGAAATCCCGGTTGTTTACGGACCACTCGGCTCTTTGGATTACAAAGTAGAACTTAAACACGCTTATTACCAAAATACAAAATTACTGATGGAATCAAATGCTTTATATGGTTATATGACCGATCACCCTGTTATCCTGACCCCATATTTAAGAGATAATCTCAAATATTTCCTTATCCAGGGTATGAGTGATGCTGATGCAATTTCGATTATTACTCATAAAAATGCCAAAATTTTAGGGATAGATGATCGACTAGGAACCGTTGAAAAAGGGAAAACAGCTAGTTTAGTCGTTTGGAATAACCATCCTTTAAGCCTGACAGCCTTTCCGAAAGCTGTTATTGCCGAGGGAAAAATTGTCAGAGCTATAAAATAAGGAACTTTATTTTTAATTGGGATAAAATACCTATTGTGATTCCTGGGAAGTTTCTGTAAACTTAAACATACTTTAAATAAAAGGATCTAATTATGAACAGGAATCAGCGCTTACCAATTAAATACCCTTTATTGTTTATATACTTGTTTTCCATTTTGATTGCTTTGTTGACAACGATTACTTCCCTGGGAGGCATCTTTTATTCTTCTATTATTTATCCTGATGAACAATTAGCACAAAATTTTTTAACTACTGATGTGTTAAATCTTATTCTTGGTTTACCTGTTTTATTACTATCCATGTTGCTCACTCTACGTGGTAAGACTTTCGGGCTTCTTTTTTGGCCTGGTAGTATTATGTTCTTGCTTTATCACTTTATAGCCTATGTTTTTGGTATGCCTTTAAGCTGGGTATTTTTGATTTATTTAGTTATTTTAGTGATGAGTGTCTACACCTTAATTGGTCTGGTGGCTGTAATTGATGGGGAAAAAGTGAAGCAAATCTTAACTGGAAAAATGTCTATTCAGTTTTCTGGCTGGGTTTTATTTATTTTTGGAATGCTTTTTTCTTTAAAAGTTGTTGGGGATATTAGTAATGATCTTTTAGGAATAAAAAATCTGGCTGTAAATGAGTTTCCGGTATTGATGGCTGATTTTATACTTTGCCCAGCCTGGTTTATTGGAGGTTTTTTAATGATCAAAAAAAAGACATTTGGTTATACTGTTGGAACAGGCCTTTTGCTCCAGGGGACAATGTTATTTTTAGGATTGATGATTTATTTCATACTCAATCCAATTCTTACAGGTGCTGATTTTCTGTTAAGTGATCTCATTGTTATCTCTATTATGGGATTGGTCTTTTTTATTCCCTTTATTTTGAATATAATTGGAATTATCAAAAGGTAAAGTGTTAATTATTTCTTTTAATATCCGATACTCATATTGGATATTAATATGATTGATACAACACCCTTTCTCCATTTAGATCTAGTAATCATCTGTGGCCTTCCTTGTTCTGGTAAATCAGAATTTGCTGCCGATTATTTTTCTAATCAAAAAAGAAAAAGAATCAATAGAAATGAAATACGTCGTCATTTATTTGAAATGACCAATTTTGGCCAAATATGGAAAGCTGATTTTTTTAATGAAGGGGATGAATATCTGGTAAAACATGTTGAAAGAAAGATACTGGAACATTTTTTACATAATCATATTAAGGTTCTCGTTGACAATACCAGTGTTTCTAAGGCTTCCAGAAAGCATTATTTAGAGATAGCTAAACATATGAATAAAACAGCAGGTGTGATTTTTCTGAATACATCTGTTCAAACCTGTCTTGCTCGGAATCAAAAGCGAGAAGATAAACTCTCACCTCATATTATTTCCAATCTTTATGCAAAGATTGAGAAGCCGCAAAGAGAAGAAGGATTTTCTCAAGTTCTTATTGTTGATGAAAAGTAAATTATATTCACTCTGTTTATTTTATTAAATCCATTTTCTTGTATCTGATCAGCAGGTTGATTTTTTTAGCTTTTTTTACATTTCGAGTGTTGTTTTACTTACAACAAGCAACCATTACTTCAATTTTAATCATTTTTCTAGATTTGAATACAGCGCTTGAATATTGCGGGGTAATCTATCGTAATAAATGTGGATGGATAAATCATGTATTTTTTTTTGTAACTCCTGAGGCAGTTGATCAAAAGGCTCATTCGTCATGATTAAGTCGGTTTCTTTTTTTGTAAAGCTGGTTTTTAGTATACCTTCCTTATTTTGGTCTTTATTGGCAGGGCAGTATTTTTGACAGATTATACAGCCTACCAGGCTGTTATGAAATTGTGGGTATATCCAGTCTGGAAAAAGACCTCTCCCTTCATTAAAAAAAGTCAAACATTTTTCAGCATGTAGGAGAATACGATTTTTATCAATGGCCTGGGTTGGGCAAAGTTTGATACAACTCTGACACTTTTGGCAGCGATCCATTAATTGGGAATCCTTTAATTGGATTGGATCAGAGGGAAGATCAGTAGCAAAAATAGTCAATCTTAAAAAACTCCCTAATCCTTTTACATAAATGATATTATTACGTCCATAAAGAGCCATTCCTGTATAAACTGCTATGAGTTTTTTGGGTAAAATAGTAGAAAAGGTATGATAACCATTGGTATCAAATATCTGTTTCGTTATTTTTTTGATCCTTGCAGTTATCATTTCCCGATCAGAATAAATCGGAGGAACCAGTAATTGTTTTTTTATTCCCTGATAATCAAATTCAATCTTTGATAGTGGACTCGGTGTACCTGATAATACAATAGAGCGAATTTGTGGATTTTCTTTAACTTTTTTAAATTCAAATGCATCTTCCAAACAAGATTTATAAAAATCTTGATCAAGGATTTGACTTTTATATAATTGAGTCATTTCAGCTTCAATTTTTTGTAATTGTTCTTTTGGAAAAATTACAGAAACAGCCCCATATTCTTGTAGTTGCTCATTATATTTTTCAAAGATTTTCATCATTTTTCCTCTATTTGATTCGGATAACATGAATGGAATAATGTTAACCTGTTTTTTTCTGTAATTCCGAACCCTTCTTTGTGATTATAGTTCATTTTATAATAATATCACAAATATTTTTGTACAATAAAAAGAAATCGGGGTGACAAAAATCACCCCGATAAACAGGTTATGCTAATCTTACTCCTGTTATAAATATACAAATCATATTTACCTCCTTGTTAATAAGGGCCTCTTAGCAAAAAGTACCCCGGATGGATTTATAAAAAACCTGATCAGGTAATTTTTTATGCAAGTTAAAAAAATATCATTGAAAATAATAAAATATCTGTATAAATTATGTGAGAAAATTGGAGTGATTATTTGATTAGCACATTATAACTATAAGATAGTTATGGATGATTGTCAAGAAAAAAAAAGAAAAAGGCTATTTTTATACAAAATAGCCTTTTTATCTAATATAATTATGGTTTAAATTTTAATAAATCGTTTTTCTTACTTGAATTACGGTATTTTGCGCATGCTTTAATCACATCCCCCATTTTTCTTAAGTAAACACTCATATCATGTTTACACTTATGAAATTCTTCTTCTAAAGTTGGTTCAACAACTTCTTTGAAATAAGATTTCTCAAAAGTATATGTTTGAAAATAAACTATATTTGGATCAGGAGATCCTTCAACAACTTCAAAAATTTTACCTGATCCGTCACATTGTGCAAAATTCATCTGGGCCTCCATTTTATTCGTATGGGATTTAACACAAGTCTAATCAACTTGATGTTTTCTGTCAAGAGACATTCTCCATATTATTAATGAATAGCACAAATAAAGTGGGTTTTCAAGCAATATGTAGATTATTAAAATTTATTGAAAAAAGTACAAATTATTTAATTATTTTTTTTTGAATCATCCGCAGAGCTTCATTATAGGAGATTTTTTTCTTTTCACAAAATGCCTTTACCTTTTCATATTCAAGCTTAGAGGAAATTTCTTTGCCCTGGTAATAGCCTTTTTTTACAATGATCTCTTCATCATCAATTTTCATAGTGATATACTTTCTTTCCAAAATAGTTCGTTCCTGTTTTTTAAAGCGAATACCAAATGTGGAGGTGTTGGAAAAAATGGTCTCTTCAATTTTTTGTTGATCTTTAGCTTTAAACTGGACATTAAGCCAGGAACCCTGGCGTCCTTTTTTCATTACAATGGGAGCAGTAAAGACATCAACAGCTCCAACAGCAAATAATTTTTCTGCCAAATAAGAGAGTTGTTCAGGAGTGCAGTCATCTAGGTTGGTTTCAGCGATAATAATTTCATCATTATGCTTACTGAAGATTTTTCCTAAAAAAACTCGTAGAAAGTTGGGGATATCGAAACGCTTTGTTCCGGCACCATACCCGATTTTTTCTGCTGTAAACTGAGGCATATCTTTAAATTCGCTGACAAAGTATTTTACTATGGCAGCACCAGTTGGGGTGGTGAGTTCAGATTTAATTTCTGAAGCATAAGTTGGACAACCAGTAAGAATTTCCGCAGTAGCAGGAGCTGGTACAGGAAGGCGCCCATGTTGTGTATTCACAAAACCAGCTCCAACAGCAACAGGGGAGCAAATAATATTATCCGGTTGAATTTGATCAATCAGTACCGCACTTGCAACAATATCGACAATGGAATCCACAGCACCTACTTCATGAAAATGAATTTCTTCAATAGGAACATGATGGGCTCTTGCCTCTGCTTCTCCCAAGATTTGGAAAATATCCTTAGCAAATTTTTTTGCATTTGCAGATATTTTACTGGAATCTATAATTTCAATGATTGCCGATAATCCCCGATGATGATGATCATGGGAATGCTGGTGTTTATGGTGATGGTGATCCTGACAGTGTACATGAAATTGTAAGGAATGAATACCAGATAATAGAACTTCTTCCAATTGAAGTTCAAATTCATCGCTTATAGGTAGTGTCTTTAACTGCTTTATTAAATAATCAAAATCATTGGTAATTCCCAGTAGGGAAGCAACAAATTTATCTCCACTGATACCTGAAAAGCAATCTATAAACAGAGTTTTCATTATTTTCTCCTCATATTGATAATACCTGCCATATATCCGGCACCAAATCCATTATCAATATTAACAACCGCTATTCCTGGACTACAGGAGTTAATCATAGTGAGAAGGGCTGATACTCCTTTAAAATTAGCTCCATAACCTATGGCTGTCGGTAAGGCAATAATTGGAACATCTACCAAACCACTGACTACCGAAGGAAGAGCTCCTTCCATACCAGCAGCACAAACAATTACATTTGAGCTGACCAGATCATCGTAAATTCCAAATAAACGGTGAATACCTGCTACACCGCAATCAAAAAAGCGTTTTACTTTATTTCCCATGATTTCAGCAATACAGGCAGCTTCCTCTGCTACAGGAATATCTGTTGTTCCAGCAGTAACAACAGCGATTTGTCCAGGCTGCTGTACTTTTATCTCTGCTTTGTAAAGAATACGAGCTTTTTCATTGTATATAAGCTGGTTATCCATTTCCATAAGCTGGTGAGCTTTTTTTGGGGTAATTCTGGTAAAGATAATTTTTGGTTGATTTAATTCCTTCATGTGGTTATAGATAGTGATAAGTTGTTTCATCTTTTTATTTTGAGAATAAATCACTTCTCCCAATTGTTTTCTGAATAACCGATGAGAATCAATTTTGACAAAATCCAGATCTTTAAAGGGAAGGTTTTTAAATTGATCTAGCGCTTCAGTAGGTGAGACTTCACCTTTTTTGATTTGTTCAAATAATGCAAGTAATTTATCTTGATCCATGTTCAATCCTTAATAGTTTTTGATATAAGTAACTAGATGGTCTTTAGAATATTATTCATACACTTTTTTTCTAATCAAGTTTAATCATAAACCCCTGATTGATACCCTCCCAAGTCCAGAGTACAAAATTGAAATCCCATGACTTTAATCTTTTTATTAATAAGATTCAGTTGTTCTGTATCATTTAAAAAATCTGGCATCTCTTTCTTTTGGATTTCAATTCGGGCAATGTTTCCATGATGACGGACTCGGTATATTTTTAATCCTGCTTGAGCCAGGATTTTTTCAGCCGCTTCGATTTGTTGAAGTTTTTCTTTGGTGATGTTTTGTTCATAAGGAATACGAGTCGCCAAACAGGTATCTGCAGGCTTATCATAAAATTTAATATTCAGATCTTTGGCTAATTGGCGAATTTCATTTTTTGTAAAACCATGAATGGCCAAAGGAGAAAGGATTCCGGTCTCTTCTAATGCTTGTTTTCCAGGCCGATAGGACTTGCTGTCATCTGCATTAGTTCCATCCATGAGTATGGGGATAAGGTCTTGCTTCATTCTTGTTAGTATTGCAGTAAGGATAGCTTTTTTACAAATATAGCAACGATTTTTGGGATTTGTCAGCAATTCTTTTTCTTGAAAGACATCATACTCAATAATTTGATAGGCAACTTTGATTAATTGACAATATTTTACTGCTTCTTCAATTTGTGTTTCTTTTACAAATGCAGTTCTTACTATATAGGCAATGATTCCCTGGGGATTAGTTTTATGAGCCAGAGTTAACAATAAAGTACTATCAATTCCGCCTGAATAAGCAATGCCTGTTTTGGGGTATTGAGAGAGATAGTTATTTATGGAAATTATTTTATCTTTCATAATCTCTTTCCGTGTTACACTCTTTATTTTTGTAACACAAATTTATAAAAAAGGCTATATGGAATTGATGATTATTTTTTCTACACTAGATAAAGCTTTGTACTTAGAGTAAATTTTATCCTTCATTTTGTCATCACAATATAGTTGAAGAAATTTAATGCTATTATTCAAATCCAGATGAGAATTGGTAGAAGTTATGATTGAGCAGGGATAACTGTTTTCAATAATGGAAATATCTTTGGCCTCATGATGTTTGTAGAAGATAATGAGAGTATACAATTGTTTTTTTTCTGGTTGATTTTCAGATAGATAATTACGGATTATTTCGGAAATTGCATGTGATCGGCTCTTAAAACCTTTTTCTTCTATAAGTTGATCAAAATTATTTAATAATGTAGTAGAAAGAGAAACTCCAAAACGGACTTTTTTAACCATAAAAGGCTCCTGAAAATCTATTGATTAATTATATAATTTATTATTGATTTTCTGTCAATGACAGGAAAGGATTAACTGCTTTTTATTTATTGACGTTCATTTTCAATTTTTTTATCTTTAAGTATAGGATATAGAGATTAAAAGATCACCAGGAACACAAGAGACCCGGAGGTCTATCAACTTTAATAAGTTAAAGAGGAAATACAATGCAGTACAAAGATTTAATTCAAAACAGAAGATCTTTTCGGTCATTAGAAAAAGTTGAAATAACTGAAGAAGTGATTCAGGACCTTTACCAATCTGTCAAACTAACACCATCCTGTTATAATAATCAGCCATGGCGGTTTATTTTTGTATTTGACACAATAATGTTAGATAAAATGTTCCAGTGTTTATCTGAAGCCAATGGCTGGGCAAAAGAAGCATCCATGGTTGTGGCAGTATTGAGTAAAACAGATCTGGATTGTCAGATAAAAGACGGTCGTAATTACTATCATTTTGATACAGGTATGGCTGCCTTTAATTTGATCTTAAAAATAACAGATTTAGGATTGGTTGCCCATCCCATTGCCGGATATCAACCAGAAAAGGTTAAAAAAACCTTAAGGATACCCAATGAATATGAAGTCATTAATCTGATTATTGTTGGAAAAAAATCCAATATCTTGAATCCTAATTTAAAAGATTATCAAATCAAAACTGAGCAAACCAGGCCTGAACGGAAAAAATTTGATGAAATAATATTTTTAAATCAGTTTCAATAGAGGTATTGAAGCTGAGCATAAATAATCCAGCTGCCATTTGATAAAAAATCAATGCCAAAAATTTTTTTAAATTTTTGCAAGAAACTTATTCAGTCATTTCTTTTTCAAGATTATATCCTATAATAATATATGGATTACTACTCAAAATACCTTCCTTCTCAATTTAGGAGTAATCAATTTTCAATAAATCATTCAAATCAAAGGATCATATATGAAAATTATTGAATTAGCTAATAATTGGAAAATGAAAAGATGTGATGAAACTGATTATCAACCAGCTAAAGTTCCTGGATCTGTTTTAGCTGATTTACTGAGGAATGGTAAAATTTCAGATCCCTTTTACGGGAAAAATGAAAAAGAAATCACCGGAATTTTCAATCATAGTTTTGAGTATGTTACAGAATTTGCTGTTGATCAAAATTTTTTTAATTGTACAAAAAAAACAATCAGATTTGAGGGATTGGATACTTTAACAACGATTTTTTTAAATTCAAAAGAAATAGCAAAAACCAATAACATGCATCGGATCTATGAGTTTGATGTCAATGAATTACTAAAGCCTAATAACAATCAATTACACATCATTTTTCATTCTCCCCTTAAGTGGATTACTGAACAACAAAGACGGATGCCATTATGGGGTGTTGATGATGCTGTTCCAGGTTATCCTCATATTAGAAAAGCCCACTACATGTTTGGCTGGGATTGGGGACCACAGTTAGTTGATGCTGGTATTTGGAGAAAAATTTCTTTAATTGGTTATGAAACAGCTTCTATTAATGATGTTTATATTTGTCAAAAGCATAATGAGCAAATTGTGGAATTGACTGTTGAGATATCAGTTAAAAGAGTAGGAGAAGAATCTCAAATATTTGCTGAACTTCAAATTTTCAATCCTGAAAATATTAGTATTTTTCATGAAACAAAGCAAATTGAAAAGAAGAAAAAATTTACTTTCAAGATCGAAAATCCTGATCTTTGGTGGCCGAATGGCTATGGAGATCAACCTTTATATAAAATCGAACTAAAACTGCTTCACAATAAAAGTATTGTTGATCAGATTTTAAAATGGCTTGGATTACGTACACTCACTGTAAATCGGGAGGTTGATCAATTTGGAAAAAACTTTGCTTTAGAAGTGAATGGAAAAACTATCTTTGCAATGGGAGCAAACTATATTCCAGAAGATCCAATCTTATCTCATACTTCATTAGAAAAAACTGAAAAACTCATTAAAGACTGTGTGAAAGCTAATTTCAATTGTTTGCGGATTTGGGGCGGGGGAATTTATCCGGATGATTATTTCTTTGATCTCTGCGACAGATATGGCCTTATTGTCTGGCATGATTTTATGTTTGCTTGTGCCCAATATAACATGACCGAGGAATTTACCCAGAATATTGTCAAAGAAGTTGAGGATAATGTTCAACGGATTAGACATCATGCTTGTCTTGGTCTCTGGTGCGGCAATAATGAAATGGAGTGGGGATGGATGGAATGGGCCTTTCCTAAATCTGAAAAATTGAGACAGGACTATCTTTACCAATTTGAAAAAGTGATTCCTGATGTTTTATCAAGAGTGGATCCACATACATTTTACTGGCCGGCTTCTCCATCAAGTGGAGGCGGTTTTTTAGAGCCAAATGCCGAACATTCCGGTGATGTTCATTGGTGGGAGGTTTTTCATGGTTTAAAACCTTATACAGATTATACCCAATATTATTTTAGATTTGCCAGTGAATTTGGGATGCAGTCTTTTCCTGCCCAAACAACCATTAATAGTTATGTCCCCAAAGAACAGCAAAATGTTTTTTCTCAAATTATGGAGTACCATAATAAATGTAAACAGGGGAATCAAATCATCATGAATTATATCTTTTTTGATTTTTTAATGCCTAAAAACCTGGAAATGACAGTCTATGCTTCCCAAATTATGCAGGCTGAGGCAATAGCATGCGGTGTTGAACATTGGCGTAGAAATAGGGGCCGCTGTATGGGTGCAACCTATTGGCAACTTAATGATTCCTATCCTGGACCTTCCTGGTCAAGTATTGATTATTATGGAAGGTGGAAGGCCCTCCATTACTTTACTAAACGGGTTTATAGCCGAAAACAAATCACTGCTCAATTTGAAAATGATTTAGTCAGTTTTTACTTTTTGAATGAAACTTTATCAGAACAATCTGTTACACTAGCTTATCAATTGGTTCATCAAGAAAAAGGAACACTGGTACAAGGTCCATGTACTGCAGAGGCAGGACCACTCAGTTCAGTTTGTATAAAAAAAATGAGAATCAAGGATTATCTAGTTACTGATGAACAAAAACAGAATACCTGGCTTGAATATTCATTTACTGATGAACAAGGAAAAAAACAGCAAAGAACCATGATTTTTGTAAAACCTAAATATTTTCAATTTAAAAAGCCTGAATTCTCATTAAATATTACTAAAAATAATATTACGATTTTGAGCAATGTTTATTCTAAATATGTTGAGCTTTATTTAAAAAAACAGGAAATACAATTTGCTGATAATTTTTTTGATTTAGTGCCTGGACAACCTGTAACTATTCCCAATCCTTTAAGATCAAAAAAAGAATTAGAAAGCAAGATTTTATATCGATCTGTATATGATATTGCAAAATAATAAAAAACTGTTTGATATTATTGATTACAAGTGTATCCCATTTTCAGCAATTGCTCCTATGTTCTCCTTCGTGGATTTATGATTTAATCATTCATATTTTTTATACTTAAACATTATTCACAGAGCGGATGAATTTAGTTAAATCCCAAAGAAATTTTTCCAGTATATTTTTCATTTCATTGTCGATTTTTTCCATAACTGTGGAGACCAGGAGATTTACTATTCCATTGGATAGTCGTTTACTATTATTGTTCAAAGGTAATATTGCAACTCCATACCCATTGCTGATCACAGTAAGGTTTTTGGGAATTCCTTCCCGATTTTTTAAGTTCCCAATATACTTGGAAGTTATAAATGAATATTCCAGGAGGTTTTTAAGTTTAGAACCCTTTTTGCTGATATAGGTATTTTGATCATCTTTATTGATCGTAAAAAAAGATGAATTTAAACTAATACCTAATCCGGTAATTTTCCCAGATGATGTTTTTAACATGATTAAGGATTTAATCAAATTCTCATAAAATTCCAGATTACGAATAACTGGATCATGATTTTGCATGATGTTTTTTCTTTTTAAAAAATAGTCCTGGACAATTCTGGCATTAGTGCAAAAGTATTTTAGTGAAGAAATTAAATCAAGATTTTTTTGAATGAGCTGATGTAATTGTATATAGGCCTTTTTATCATGTTCCTCACTGGATACCGATACTTTGAGAAAGGAGTCAGATAATTCCATTACCACATAAATATAATCATTGAGAGTCTCTTCCCAATATTTAAAATATAATTGATTGGATGGGGGAATGTACTTAATTCTATCCTTTCCATAATAAAAAGCATGATCTTTTTCTTTTTGGCAAAATGTACCATTTAAATCAGAAATTTCTAATAAAGCCTTATGAAAAGCAGGTACAGAGTGAGGATCAGGAAAACTTAGATAATGACTGATATTTTTTTTATTATCAGTTGGAGATTGGCTAATACGAAACATAGCATATTGAATACCAAGAGTAATGGGATAATATTTGAGATTGGCAATAGTACTGTGAATTTTTTTTAACCCAACATCAGTTTTAAAAGCAACATAATCAGTATTGTTGACAATGTGCTCATGCAAGGTTTGACAATCATTCTCAATCTTATCAAATATTTCTTCCATTCGCTTCATAATATTGATCCTGTTAATTTTTTAAGATTATATCATAGATTTCTTTTAGTACCAGTAAAATATTTATATTGACAGTTAGACAGTTTTTTTCTATCATTTCCTGATATTAAAAAGGAAAAATTGATGAATAACATGAAACAAATTATAAAAGGAATAGCTCGATCAGAAATTTTTTTAAAAGTTGAGGATCATATTAGTCAGCATTTTGATTCCATCATAGAAGAGATAAAAACAATAAGTGCAATCCCATCACCTTCCTATCATGAAGATGATAAGGCTCAATATATATATAATAAATTTATAGAGTTAAATTTAGATTGTATTAAGATCGATAATCAGAAAAATGTCATTGGCATTTTAAAAGGAAAAAAGGATCAAAATTTTGTAGTATGTGCTCATATCGATACAGTTTTTGCTAAAGACACTGAATTAAAATTACGTGAGTTGCCAAATCAGCTTTTTTGTCCTTCTATTGGAGATAATTCAACTTCAGTTGCTGGTATGTTGTTTTTAATTGATGCACTTCAAAAGGCTGGATATCAACCTCCTTGTAATATTGTTTTTGTGGCAAATTCTTGTGAAGAAGGGTTAGGTGATTTAAAAGGGATAAAATATTTTCTTTCAAATTCTCAAAATGTCATTGGTATGGTTTCCATTGATGGGACCATGGATAGTATTTGTAATGAGGGCATCGGTAGCCGCCGGTTATCTGTAACTGTTCAGGCTAAAGGGGGGCACTCCTGGAAAGATTTTGGAAATTGTAGTGCCATTCATGCAATTGGATGTGCTATTGCTGAGATTTCAAAAATACAGGTTCCCAGGAATCCTCGAACCTCTTTTAATGTTGGTACTGTAAAAGGGGGGACAACGGTCAACTCTATTGCTGAATCAGCTCATATGTTAATTGATATCCGTTCTATGGATGGTCAATGTTTGAAGGATACAGAAAATAAAATTCGAGATATTATTAATAATACCATGTTGCTCCATGGAACCACCAGCAACATTGAAGTCGTTGGGGACCGGCCATCTGGCAAATTATCTGAAGATCATGTAATTGTACAATCAGTTTTAGAGTCTGCCCATTATTATGATAAAAATTATGTACTTTCTGCTTCCAGTACTGATTCCAATATCCCTCTCAGCATGGATATACCAGCAGTAACTTTTGGTATATATCAGGGAGATGGGGCTCATACTCTGGATGAATATATGGAACCGGAATCTATAAAGTTGGGGCTTCCCATTCTTGCTCTCAGTTTATTAACTATAATGCAGCAAATAATATAATTAACATGTATTCTTAGATAGTATGAGATAATAACTGCTTATGATTAAAGGCTTTCAACAAAAAATACGAATGATCACCAAAAGATTTTAGCAAACCAAAGTCACTTTCATTATTGCTTGTTGGTCATCCGTTTCTTTCCGTGATCATTCGTGAATTCTTATTTTCTTTTTCTTTATAAAAAAATCGGCCTTTTA
>JAKSBL010000732.1 GCA_022361115.1 Spirochaetota bacterium
GGGGCTTTTGTTAAAATCATTGATGGTGTAGAAGGGTTATTGCATATTTCTGATATGTCCTGGACAAAAAATGTTAAAAATCCTAAAGAATTACTCCAATCTGGTCAACAAGTTGAAGTAAAAATCATTAGCATTGATATAGAAAAGAAAAAGATTTCTCTTAGCTTGAAACATTTATTAGAAAATCCTTGGGATACAGTAGAGGAAAAATTTCCAATTGATAAAATCGTAAAAGGAAAAATAAAAACCATTACATCTTTTGGTGTTTTTGTTGAGCTGGAAGAAGGTATGGATGCATTATTGCATCGCGATGATCTATCTTGGATAGAGAGAATAGAGGACGTGCCTGCTTATTTTAAAGATAAAGAAAACAGCGAAATTGAAGTGAAAATTATTCAATTGGACAAAGAGAATAAAAAAATCAAAGTTGGCTTAAAACAATTATCAGATGATCCATGGCAAGAAGTTAAGGATAAATACAAAAAATTTGATGCTGTTGAATGTGAAATCACTAATATTGATCCGGAAATGGGATTACAGGTAAAATTAACTGAGAAATATTATACTTATATTTCCTTAAATCAAATTGAATTTGGAAAAATTGAAGAAATAAAAGAAACATTAAGTAAGAATTTTCAGGTTGGTGATAAAGTTAAAGCGGTTATTCTCAATATGGATTATAAAAAAAGAGATGTTGATTTATCTATTAAAGAGCTGTTAAAAATTGAGGAACGTAAGAAAATAAAAGAGTATTTACATGATACTTCAGAGGATGATAAGTTTACTTTAGAAGATATGATGAAATCTAAATCTGATGAGTAATAATGGATTTTTTAAAAATTTGCGGACAAAGTCGGCAAATAAAAGAATTAATAGAAGTTTCTTCCAGGATTGCTAATACAGACGCAACAGTATTAATTACTGGAGAAAGTGGTACTGGTAAGGAGCTATTTGCAAATTATATACAAAAGTATAGTAGCCGCCGAGATCAGCCTTTTATCACAATAAATTGTGCTGCTATTCCTGGAGCTCTTTTAGAAAATGAGTTCTTCGGACATAAAAAAGGGGCATTTACAGATGCACTGGATGATCAGATTGGTAAATTTGGTTATGCAAATGGCGGGACTGTTTTTCTGGATGAAATTGGTGAATTAGAATTATCATTACAGGCAAAACTACTCAGGTTTATCCAGAGTAAAAGATATCAACCTATTGGTAGTAATCAAGATATCGAGTCTGATGTCAGAATAATTTCTGCAACCAATAAAGATCTTTTTCAATTAATAACTGAGAATAAATTTAGAGAAGATTTATTTTACCGACTAAATGTTGTTCCAATCAAAATACCGCCATTACGTGAACGGAAAGATGATATTTTAGCTATTGCTGATTATTATTTTGATTTTTATAATACTAAGTATCAAAAAAAACTGAATTCAGTTAGTAATAAGTTGAAACAGAAACTGTTAAATCATGCATGGCGGGGAAATGTACGTGAATTACAAAATGTCATAGAAAAAGCAGTTGTACTGGCAAAAAAAAATTCTGTATTAACTGATATTGATTTAAATGAAGAGAAACAGCCACATTCCAGTAACAAAGAGATAAAAAGTTTAAAAGAGGCTGTTGATGATTTTAAAAAGGATTACATCATTTACTCTTTAAATCAGAATAATTGGAATCAAACAAAAACCGCAGAAAAATTGCAAATTCAGCGTACCTATTTAGCTAGGTTAATTAAAGAATTGAAAATTAACAAATTATGAAAATATAGATACAATTAGTGAAAGGAATATTTTCTAATGGACAAAATCAAAAGCTTTTTGGATTATTTAAATACAAGAACCCGAAAAGGAAAAATGATCACTCTACTATCTGTGTTATCACTTTTTTTAATTACCACCATTATCGTTATTTCCATGTTTTATATTGATATGCAGAGCAAAAATTCCGCCTTTCTTTTTGAGAAAGCTTATGATGAATTGTTAGAATTTAATGATTTAAATTTAATATCTAAAGTTGAAATGAGAGACAAGCTTATAACTTTATTAGATGAAGTATGTGAAAAATATCCCAATACATCTTCTGGAAAAAGAGCTTTGTATTATCAAGGTCATGTTGAATATTTTACAGGTAATTTTGAAGAAGCAGAAAAGAAATTTGAATTGTTTTTAAAAAAGAATCCAAATTTTTATCTTTCTTCAAAAGCTAAATATTTATTGTCCTATACAAAGAGCAACTTAAATAAAGTAGAGGAAGCCATTGATATTTTAAAGTATTTTGACAAGAAAAAGGATGATTATTATACTCCACTTGCTTTTTATCGGCTAGGTAATTTATATGAGAAAAAGGGGGATAAAGAACTAGCTCTCCAGTATTATGAAAAAATTATTAAAGATTTTTCTCAATCACCCCAAAAAGAAAAAGCAGAGACAAAAATGGTAACTCTAAAAAATGATTTATTTTTATAAAATTTCGATTTAGTTTTGTTTATTGAGTATAGAAGCCTTATGATATAATCTAAATGTATTTTTGGTTAAAATTTCTGGATGTGTAATGCCAGTAATCCATTTTTTTAAAAAAAAAAGTAAAATAATATCCATTTTAGGAGCGATTCTTTTTTGTGATATTATTTTTTTTTCTTTTTGTCTTTTTTATAAAGATAGTCCATTCTTAGAAAAAATTAGCTTCATTGAAAAGAGGATTTTTAATGAAATCGATTACTATACCAATTTTTTTAAAATAAATACTACAAAAAAAGAAATAAAATCAACAAATATTCCAATTATTGAATATGAATACAAAAAAAGAATATCAAAAACAGAAATTTATAAATTAAAGAAGGCTTTTTCCTCTTCAAAGGTTAAACTCTTTATTATTAATGACTATTCTTTACACGATGCAGATTACTATAGTATCTATCATGATAATTTCTTTTCAAATCTGGTAATATTGGATATCGATCATCTTAATTCTGGGTTTATCAGGCAAAATTCCAGTTTAAGCAATATAGATGATTCATATTATCAAAAACACTACTTTTTAGATATAAAAGGTGATGTATCCCTGCTGCCTTCCTATCACCATCAAAATCAATTTATTTTCAGTTTAACGGATTTGTATAATCAATCTTTTTATCATCCGCAATTTCAAAAGAGTAATCAAAATTTAAAATACCCTGTTTTTTTAAAAATTCATACTGTAAATCACTTAAAGATATCTCAGCTTAAAAAAGGGTTATATATAGATGCTCTTTCATTAAAAATTCCGGAAATCAAATATACTAATGAAA
This sequence comes from Spirochaetota bacterium, assembly GCA_022361115.1. Taxonomy (GTDB): domain Bacteria; phylum Spirochaetota; class GWE2-31-10; order GWE2-31-10; family GWE2-31-10; genus JAKSBL01. The sequence goes on from JAKSBL010000732.1 coordinate 3,293, forward strand.
ATAATTTGTTTTCTATTCATTTTGATTCAAAAATTTTATACTCGCAAAAAAATGAGCAGTTAAACACACGCAGTACTTTAAATTCTAACCAAATAGATACCATTAAAGCAAAAATTGATAAACTTAACACAGATTTTTATATTGAACTAAATAAATTACGTAGTCGTATTGAGACTCATTATCAGCAGAAAATTGAAAAATTAACAAAATATTTAAGAAACAGTGATCTGGATATTCATTATCAAATGGATATATTAAGTGTCTTTTTAAAGGAAGAAAATTTTTTTTATACAGGAGACTTTCTTGTAGAACTCAGTGAGCTATTTGAGAAAATTAGTCAGGAGAATTCTAAATATAAAAAAGATTATCTGTTTTTTAAGAGACTGGCAAATCAATGTTATCGAATCAATCCTGATCGAGTCATTTTTAATGTAAGTGATCAAAGTCGTTTGTTAAGCTTAAGAGATTTGATCGTTTTACCAGGAATAAGATTGCAAAATCAGTTGCTTGTTGAAAAAGAATCTTTTTTAATGAATTTGCCCCTGCAAATGCTTTGTCACTACTATGAATTATTTCCTCAACAGCTTGATATTATGATAGGAAAAAATATTATCTATTCAATCTTACCAGAAATTAAAGATCAGGAAAAACAAAATATCCTTATTCCTATCGATCGTAAGGGTAATATTCAACTTTTAGGAAATCATCACCGTCAGAATCAGCAAGATATTGATGACCTAACCAGGGTTTTAAATGCAGCTTCACCAGCCAATAAAAAGATTATTATTATAAAAAACTTCATTAATACGGAAAACAGCTATTTAACCAATACCGTTCAGCAGTCTATATCTGCTTTTCGATCTCTTATTCAGCAAAAGTATTTTTATGAGTTGACTTTTTACCAATATATAGTGTTTTTTCATATCGTATTAATTTTACATTTATTGATTTTAATGATTACAGATAAAAAATGCAAAATTATAAATGTTGTTTTCCTTAATATGATAATACTGATTTTTTCATTATTTATGTATTTGAAATATTTTATTCTTGTCCACTTTTTGTGTTTTATATTTTTATCTATGCTTTGCTGTTTTAGTAATTTTTTTATTTTTCAATTCAGCTCAGTTATTTTAGAAAATCAGCCAGTAAAAAGAAATTGTAAATTATAAAGTTATTTTTTTCTATTAATGTTATAATCATCAGGAAAGTTAAAAGAGAGTAATTTTAAATGAAAAGAATCCTGATTTTTGCCTTGATTGTTATTTTTTTAACAAATTGTGGTATAAAATATACAACTTATTTTCAGGAACCGGTTTTATTAGAAGTGCCAGATAGTGCAAATGGAACAGAATTGGTGTATTTTCATTGTACTGCATATAATAATGAAGAAGATGAAAATGAAAATTTACTTGCAGGCTATGATTTGTATTACTTTTTTTCTATCAGTGATTTAGATTCCGATAGTAGATATGATACGCCACAAACAAAAGCAGGTGCTTTAAAAGCTCAAGTTTATTATCCTAATAATTTATCCTCTGGCCGAAATAGTGATCTCTATAATTTTCCCGGATCAGAGCCAAGCCGCTTTCCTCCAAGTGATTTTACGGATACTGAAGTATATGAAGATATTTCTATTCCTGTAACTGATTCTATGATTGATGATATTTTAAGTGATGAAGATAATGATGAAAATCTGGAGATTCATTTTTATAATTATGCAATAAATGATGGTAATAATAATCCCTACAAGGATAGCGGATCTGGTACTGTAATCATGGATGAAGTTTACCCTAACCAATCTGAGTATAGTGGTGAAGATTGGGAAACAGATTATTTAGGCTTCTTAGATAAAGATTTTTACGATTATTATGGGATTAATCCCCTTGATGGGGAAGGCGGAGTTGATTATGAAATATATCGGGTTTATTTCTATTTAAAAGCAAAAGGCTTTAATTCCAATGAGGAGCGTTCTCCATCTGAGTTTGTTTACTCTGATTCCTCTTCTTCTCTAGAAGTAAAATTTAAAGTTTATAATAGTACTGAAACGCCTTAGTATCCTCAATCCAAACTAACTTCATATGATATGAATTTTGGTATCTCATTTTTTACCAGGCATGTAATAAAAGAACTTATACAGTACAATTGTATTCCTTTGTTTAAAAATCTCTCCAAATAATACTTAACAATCATAAAAATAAAAAGAAATCTGAATATAAAAATCACTTCTTACTAAATCACTGAATTTATCTAAATTTACAAGAATTTATGATTATATATGAAAATTTCTTTTTTTTTAAAAAAATTTAGAAAAATTTAGTGAAATTTTGAAAAAATCGATTGACAGAAATTTGTAAATCATTTAAAATTTATTTGAATTTTTTTTATAAAAGTAAATCAGTTTTATTGGTTTTATAAAAAAATGTTCTAATACTATTTATATCAGTTAAAACTAATATTAAAAAACTTATAACTTACAAGGCGGTATTATTAAGAAATCATTTTAATTATTTTTTAATTATTTAAGCTTTATTCGTTCTTTGGGGGGAGGGGAATGAGTCTATCAATTATATTATCACTATTAATATCAACCTGTGTAGTGCTGGTTTTTCGTAAACTGGACAAAAATAACCGCACATTTGATAAACTATCCAAACTTTATAAAAAAATCAAAACAGACATTGATGAAATTGCTGCAGAAAAACTTCAGACATTAAAGGATTTTGATAATTGTCTGGAAGTCACCATTCAAAAAGGGAGCTGTCTTTTAGAAGAAGTTGACAGGACTGTTGACAACATTGAAGAAAGATATGCGACTATTGAGCAGGAAAAACAAAAGATTTCTCTTTATTATCAAAAAATTGATCAACTGGATAATGAAATTGCTAACATTGGTGAACAGGTCAAAGATATTCACCATAGTTATGATTTTATTAAATCAGTTGACGAAAAATTATCCCGTTTTCGCAAAGAACTAGCCATATATGAACGAGATATAGATCGTATAGAAGATCACTTTAAAAAAGAGAATCAGCAGCAGCTGAATCAAATATCTTCGTCTTTGGTTAAAAATACTGAAAACAGTATTAAATCCATTAAGAAAAATGTTTTTTCTATTAATAAGGAAATTCAGCAAAACAAAAACCGTCTAATCGGCAATATTAATCAAACTGAAAATTCTTTAAATGAAAAAATCAATGTGATTCAAGAAATGCTCTCCAATTTTATCACTCAGCAAGACAAGGTGATAAAAGCAAAAACTTCTGAATATCGAACTGATCTTGCATCTATAGATGAAAATGTAACTGATTTACGTAAAAACTTTATTATTAACGTTAATCAAGAACTGGAAAAGATAGGCCAGCAATTATGGGATAAAATACAGAAAAATAATCAATTGGCAATTGCTACATTACAAAAAGAAGCAGCAGTTTCCATTGATTCATTAAAAGAGAATTATTCTCATATTTTAGGTGAGATAGAAGTTTTTACAAAAGTCATTAAGGAAGATACTCTTTCTAATATTGAAAGTTTTTTTAATGATAATCAAAAACAAATTGATGAAATTATTGTTCAAATTCAAAATGTAGAAAGTCATACTGATCAAAAAACAGATGAACTTTCTCAATTTTTAGATAGTGTAAAAAGCAATATTGATAATCTAAAAACCGATTTTACCAGTGATATTACCAAAAGAATAAATACATTTAATCAACATATTAAAAAGACCTGTGAATCAGCAGAAAAGATGGAGGATAAAATATTTGCTGATATTGGAAACCGTTTAGAAGCTTTCAATTCACGGGTTGATGAAGATATAGACCAAATTAATAGTCGAATTCAAGAAAAATTGGATGAATCTCTTTCTAATATTCATAATACAGATCAAGAAGTGGCAGTATTAAGAGAAAGTATTAATAAGCTTTCTACAATTTTTAATGATGAAGTAAAAGATATCAATGCTAAACAGCAAAGTATTAAGAAGATGGTTGTTCAAGAATTTGATCGCTATAAAAATCTGGCAGATGAAAATGTAGTGAAAATCAAAGAATATTTCAATACTGAAAAACAAAAAGTGTTTACCCTCATCCATCATGCACTGGATAATGTAAAAAGCGAAGCTGATGATAGATCTATTCGCATCATAGCCAAGTTTGATAATCTTTATATTAGCTTTGAAGATAAAATAAAAGAAGTGGAAAAAACTCTGCTTAACAAAGCTGCCCAATTAGAATCAGATATTCGTTCAAAATCTGAAGAAATAGAAGCTTCACTCTATGAAAATCAAGAGAATATGAATGAAGATATATTAGGGCAATTTGAGGCGATTAAAACTGATTTACATCGTAAACAAGATACGATCAATGAAGAAATTGACCTGGTAAAAGATGAAATTAATGACCGAATTATGGATTTTAAAGAAGATGTAGAGACTATTGTGAATGATCACTCTTCTGATGTTGAGGATCGATTTGAAAGGATATCTGGTAAACTCCATGAAGTAGAAAATTATCTGGATAATCTGGAAAAAGATTTTGATACTCAATTATCTCAAAGTTATGGTGAATTGGAACGGTTAACTACTGAAATTAATGATTTTAAAGAAAAATTTGAATCAGACATTTATACTAAAATAGAAGAAAGTAAAAATCAAATCACTCTTTTTATTACAGAAGGACAGGAACAGGTTTCAAAAGAAAGTGATAAATTAATTGCTGAAACATTGAGAATTTCACAAAATTATAAAAAAGAATTAGCAAAAGTTAAAGAAAATATTGCTATGGTGAATAAGCATTATGATAATAAACTTGCAGATAAATATCATGATATTGATCAGCAGTTATTAACTAAAATGGAAGATGTGAATGAGATTATTACCCGAATTAAAGATCTCAATGCTCGCTATGATGAAAAACTGGTAGAATTTGAAACAAAAGCTAATCAGGTTGAATCAGAAATTCTTACTAAAATGAATCAAATTGAAGCAGATTATCAACTTAAAGGGGACGCAGTTTTTAGTGAAAAAAGTGCACTATTATCTTCCATTAATAATCAATTCACAGAATTATCAAAAAGTATATCTGATATAAAAGAACATTTAGCAGTGGATATTGATCAGAAAATAAACGAAGGGAAATATCATATTGATATGCTCTTTGTTGAACAAGATGATAAGATTGCAAAACGGATAAAAGAAATTGAAGAGGACACCCTCTCCATGTTAAGCGGGTTTAAATCTGAAACAAACCGTTTATCAGAGATATTATTAAAAATGGATGATCGATTTAATCATAAGATAGATGAACTGATGATGCAAACAGATGGAAAAGTTCAGGATAAGCTGGAATCTATTCATCAGCAATATCACGGACAAATTTCTCAATTAAAAGAAAACATCGGAACAATTGAGAAACATTTTGGCCGTAAATTGGCAGAGATTGAAAACTATTATAAAACTCAGTGTGAGACTTTGCTGGATGAAAAGCTCTGTTTTATTGGTGATTTAGAAGGCAAATTGGGTAAATTATCAGAATCCATTCAAATCTGCCAACAAGATCTGGATACTAATATTAGTGAACAATTAACTACTGGTAAAAAAGCCGTTCAAATGATCCTGACTCAAGGCCAGCAAGAACTTTCCCAACAATATCTTACTTTAGAAGAGGAAACGAAAAGGGGAATTACAAATTATAAAAAGAATTTATTGACCATAAAAAAGAATATTCAAATACTGGATGAAAAATATACCGGCCGTTTTGTTCAAAAACTAAAAGAAGCAGATCAGTTATTAAAGTCAAAGATTGGCAACATTAATGATCAATATATTGAATATGTTGATCAGTTAAAAGAAAACCTGGATCATCTCCAAACTGAATATCAACAGCGATTTGCAGAAAATGAACAGGCTTTTATCGATCACAATGATCAAGTTCTGGAGAAAAACAAAGTTCTGATAGATGAACATGCAAAAAATATACAAATCTTAGCCGGCCAAATTTCAGAAGTCCAACAACTCTTTGATCAAGGAATAGAAGAGAAAATTGCAGAAGGCAGAAAACATTTTACTGAATTAATGAATCAGGAAAAAGAAGGTTTTACTCGAGACTACAAAGAAATGGCTAGAGAAGCATTGAGTTTTATTGGGAGCTATAAAAATCAAATAACTAAAATGAAAGAAGAAATCAGAACTCTGCATGAAAAACTCAATACTAAGGTTACCGATAAGTTAGGTTATGCTGATCAGCAAATAGCAAAAAAAATGGAAGATATCAATCTACGCTATACTGACCATATTAAATTGTTAAAAAATAAATTGCAGGATGTAGAATTTAATTTTTCAGAAAGAATGGATCAAATTGAAGAAAGCTATCGAGAACGGGGTGATCAAGCTTATACTGTTCATTATGACAAGCTCCTGTCTTACTCTGATAAAATTACTGAACTGGATATGGAATTCAATGAACTAAAAACCCGGTTAGATCAGGAAATCGAGGAACAGATTATTGCCGGTGAAGAGAGAATCAAGGCTCACCAGGAAAAAGTAACTGAAGAATTAGTCAGCTCTATTGTTCAGTATCAGGATGAAATAGCTTCAATCAAAGATAATATTGTAACCATCCAAAGAAATCTATCTGAGACAATGAGAGAACGAATGGAAGATATGGATTCTTCACTAAATGATAAACTGGGTGAAGTCCAAACTCAATATGAGGCACAAATTGAGATCTTGAGTGATTCCTTTGAAGAATTAAATCAGGAATTTCATAACCGTTTTGCTATGATCACCGATCAATCAGCAAAACAAAATGAAGAGAATTTAAGAGCCAGCCTGGAAAAAATTGCAGATCTATCTGATCATTTTACTCAATTAAATGAAGAATTTAATCAATTGAAAACCAGAATAGATTTTGATATCGAAGAAAAGATAAAAACTGGCTTATCCAGTATGGACCAGTTATTTTCTGAAAAAGCTGAGAATTTGATTCAGCAATATGAATGGTTAAATCAAAAATCCCAATCAAATCTTGAAGAAATTTCCGGGCAATTTAAAGAAATAAAAATCCATCTTCTGGAACTCGAGAAAAAAGGCACATCTCAGCTGAATCAGCAGTTGTCAGAGTTAAATGATAAAATGCAAAATTTAGAAGATGATTATATTAACCGTTTGGAGGAAATGAATCACCAATTTAGTGAAAACCAAAATCAAATTCATGAAAGCAGCATTGAGAAATATTTAGCATTTACAGATAAATTTCAAAACCTCAAGAGTCAAATTGCACAAATTCAAAAGGATGTTGAAGGAGAAGTTGCAATACAAATTCAGAATGGTTTGAATAACTTAGATCAGGTCATCGATACAAAACGAAATGAATTTATTTCTCAATACGAAGAATTTTCAAAAAATACAAAAGACCAGTTAACAGATTATCAGTCAGAAATCGATTCATTAAGAGAAACCATTGCCGAACTTTATCAGCTGTTACAGGATAAAGCTGATGATCAGATGTCTCATGTAGAAACACAAATTGACAAACAATTATTTAATATCAATCAAAAGATGGAACAAATTGATGAAGAAGTTCAAAGTAGACTAAAAACTTGGGACTTAGATATTTCAGAAAAAAGTTCTCAACTGCAAAGCTGGCATTTTGAAAAAATGTCTGAACTCAAGACCGAACTGATTACCACTCGTCAGGAATTAGTGGATATTCAAAATCAATTAACAGCTAATTTTGATGAGAAATTATCTTCCGGAATTGAGGAAGTTGATCAAATCATTGCTGATCATAAACAAAAATTTGTTCAAGACTATCAAAATATGGAAGTTGAAGCTTTCCAACGGCTGAAAAGTTATCATGAAGAATTGGAAAATCTAAGCAAAACTATAGATGAATTACGAGTACAATTTGATGAACGGGTAACCAGTCAGTTAGCTGAAACCAATCACCATATTAAAGAAGAATTAATCAATTTGAGTAATAAAATCAATGTTGTAGAAAGTCAGTTAGAAGGTAAAGTTCATCAATTTGAAACTGATTTGAAAAACAAAAGTGAATCCGCTTTAAGTGAAGCACAAAATAAAGTTGAACAATTACAGGTATCATTGCAGGAGATCAAAGAAGATTTAGTCAGTGTTAAAGGACAAATCAATTTAGAGATTACTCAGCAAGCTCAACAGACTTTGGCTGAAATTGAGAAAGAGCTGGGTTTTAAAAATGATCAGTTTATGATTCATCTTGATCAACTGGAAGAAAAAGCTTTTGATAAAATTCAACATTATCAGCAGGAAATCAAACAATTAAAAAAGACAATTATTCAAACAGCTCAACAATATGAAAATAAATTTGGTGAACAACTGGCTGAGAGTGATAAGAAATTGCTTCAACAGATTGCCCATTTTGAAGAAAAATTGGATGGTATCGAGGAAGAAGTAAAAGAGAGAACCTTATTGATTGAATCATCCTATGCTGAACGTTTAGAGACTTTTTGGGATTCTAACGAAGAAAATATCTCTGACATGACTTCTCAATATGAGGATTTGCAGGAAAAACTGGTCCGTCTTCAGGAAGATATGGAAGATGAAATGTCAGAAAAACTCAATAATAGTATCCAGCATATTGATGAAATCCTTCAAGAAAAAAATCAGGAAATTCTGGATAATATTCAAAATATTGAGGATAATGCTGAAGACAAGATCCGCTATTATCAGGAACAAATTGCTGATTTAAAAATAGCATTAAATGAAGTTAATCAGAATTTTAATGCGGAGTTAGCCAATCAATTAGAAAACAGTGATCAAAAACTTGCTTTTCAATTTGATGAATTAAGTCAAAAATTGAAAAATTTTGAAGATGAAATAAAAAATCGCTATTTAGGTTTGGAAAATGAACTTTCCCAGCAAACAGAAGCGAAATATCAGTCCAGTAGTCTGAAAATTGATGAAATCTCTCAACGATATCACTCATTAGAAGGAGAATATAAACAATTAAAAGAAAAAA
>JAKSBL010000588.1 GCA_022361115.1 Spirochaetota bacterium
CTTAATCCTGTTTTTAAGGAAGCACCATATCCTTTATTTTGAGAATGGGTAATAAGATTATATGAGGAATTAGATTTTAATAGTTCATCTCTAGTATTATCAGAAGATCCATCGTCAATAACCAAAATTTCGTATTCTTTTATATCACTATTCCCTAAAATATCTTCAATTTCCATTAGTGTTTGTTTTATACAATTACCTTCATTATAGGCAGGTATTAAAATACTCAAACTCATAAATTAGTTCTCCTTAATGTTATACTTTTAGAAAAGTTACATAATAGCTTACAAGAAAGCTTATTCTTGTAATAAAATGGAATAAATCTTTTTTAATTATCAACTATACTACTAATTTTTATAAAAGCAGGCAATTGATTTTTATGATAAAAATCAGATTCCAATTGAATATCACTAATCCTTATCTTATTAGTATGAAAATTAAATTCATATTCATTAGTTGGATTATTTATTTTTAATTCATCTTTCTTTTCTAAATATCTACTGACAATCCTTAATTTAATTGGCTCAGAAAAGTAAATTGTTAATTTTCCCTTACCGCCTGGAAATAAAGCATCAGGGAAAAGTAAAGTGTTATCATCAATAATAGTTGCATCTTCAATTAGATAATACTTCTGAAAACGGGCCCCCTTTAGATTGTTTTCATAATTATTTTGCATGTTCACTTTATCATAACTCAGTAAATCAGGAAATATACCTGGATACATAAATAACAATATCAAAACAAAATAGAAAAATATTGTTAATTTATTGGAAAAAAATTGATTGGGTTCTTTCATGATTTGCATCAATATAGAAAAACCATGAATGGTTAATAATAACAAAAATGGCCATAAATGAAGAATATGCCGACTTGGTGAATGCAAATGATTCATAAAAGCATTGGGAATAAAAGTTGCAAATACAAATACTATGCTTAAAAAAAGATATTTCCTTTGCATAAAGATAAAACCTAAAAAAAGTAAACTACCTATTGATACATAGTAGATAAAACTAAAAATCCAGCTCATCTCTTTTCTGTTATTGGAAAAATCAACTAAGCCAGTTATGGGAATATAAGCAGAGAACCGAGTAAAAATTGCTCCCATATAGCCATTAAAAGTATAGAGAGTAACCTGTTTCAGATTATGCAAATCAAAAAAGTATTCTTTCATGGATATATCTTTACCATAGTAACTTGATATTTTTCTTTCTGGTGAAACAACTTGGCCAACTTGATTTTGAAATTCCCAATTTCTCCACCACTTAGCTGTATGATCAAGATTGCTTTTAGTATGAAAAGTTCTTTTTGAATAGTGATAAGGAGTTATTGTTATTATAAATAAAAGTATGGTTAGTAAATAGATCTTCCATTTTTTGTATTGAACAATAAGCAGAAAAAGCATTAAGGGAATGTAAAAATAAAGACTTTCAGGTCTTATTAAACAAGTCAAACCCATTGTTATTGCTAGAGGTATCGCAAGAGAAATCAATCCTTTTTCTTTTAATTTACCTTTAAAAATGACTAACACTAAATAAAAATTAATGGTAAGTAAAGTCATAAATGGATATAATCGTGAACTTCGATCTAGTTGAGTAAAAGGACAACTATTTCTCAAATTACTATAAAGCAAAACAATTATTATTCCAGCTATAAAAACGCCCTTTTCTTTAAACAAGTACATGACTAAGCTGATCATTATTAAAAAAAATAAAATATAAATATAAAATGTTGAAATTCTCATAAATCCCTGTATTAAAGGAAGATCAAAAAGAGAATAAAAAAGCTTATTGATATAGGTTAACAGGGGTGCACGATACTTTGTAGCAAAAAGAAAATTGCTCCAGGGTAAGTCCATGTTCTGAAAATAAGAAAATGCATCTACACTCGTTTCTCCAAAATTTTGACTTATTTGATAAAGTCCCATACCAAAGTATACTGTAAGTATTACTAAAAGAAAAACATAAATGATAATATTTGGTTTAAAATTAATTTTAAATTCATTAATACTAAAACTCTTATTTATTTTGCCTATTGAACTTTTTTGTAAAAAAGATAAGCTGATAAAAAAACTAATTAACATAATGATAATATGAAAAATTATTAGGCTTTTCAGTGCAAAACCAGATCGCCAGGATTCTTCTTGGTTTAGTCCTACGATTTGAAAAAATGGAATAGAAAAAATAAAAAAGAAAATCCCATAAATGATTAGAAAAGCATTAATTTTTTTTATAGGAGTTCTTGCCCAGCAAAAAGAAATTATTTTATCAAAATGTGATTTGTTAATAAAAAGATTTTTATGATGATATATTTTGTTTAATATGCAAATCAGGAGAAATAAGGATAATATTATTAAATTGAAAATGGAAGCATAATCAAAAGCATACAAAAAAAATGTTTGTACTATTGATAGTAATAAAATATTTATCAAAATAATTTTATGGATAATTTTAAAATAATCAGTATTCTTAGCTAAAAAAAATATAAATAAGAATAAGAATAAGCTAAAGAAAAAATGAACTAGATATACTTTAATAGAATACCATCTCAATGTTAAATTAATATTTTCTAAAATTGCTGGTTCAGAGTCAGAAACTGCTTTGATTTTTAACCATAATTTCGATTTATTTTTTAAAAATCTAGTTAGATCGATGATATAATTATTAAAAAAAACATCACTTTCAACTTCAGTATATTTTTCATTTTTCTTAAATCCAACTGAAACAGTATAAATTGAATTCGGTGTAGTAGAAAGTTCTATTGAGCCTTTTATAAATTTTGATTGAGTTGTTAAGGGAATAATGAGTTCTGCAGTTCCATTGGTTGTAAATTTATTATTATCTTGAGTAAAGCCATTATTAATGACATGTTCAAATAAATTATCATAATTTCTTTCTTGGCTGAAAAAGTAAGCTCTAAATATATTAATCAGAAAGGTCAGAATCAGTATTGTTAGTAAAAAAACAAAAGAGTAATTTGTATTCATGATTTTTTTATATTGATTCTTAACAATATTTAGAAACACATTTTCACTCCAATTAATTTTTTATATACTTTCACTCTCAGGAATATATAACTCTATACTGAACTTATAGAAAATCAGAATATATTACTACCATTTTTAATACATTACTGTC
>JAKSBL010000433.1 GCA_022361115.1 Spirochaetota bacterium
AAAGAAGAATTTGAAAAAGCCAATAATGTAACCATTGAAATTTTAGGACTGGAAGGGGGGGACCTGAAGCAAAAAATCTCATTGGATGCAAGAAACAAAAAAGGGGCTTATGATCTGATCATGGCAGATGATCCGTGGATGCCGGAATTTGCAGAAGCAGGTATTTTTGTTAATCTTTCAGATATCGGAGTACAGGCTGATAGTGATTTTGTGGAAGCATCATTGAAGTTAGGAAAATTTCCTTATGGAACCGGTTCTCTTTATGCCCTTCCTTTTGCCGGAAATGTTCAGCTTTTCTTCTATAATAAAGGAATTTTTGAAGAAAATGGATTTTCCGTTCCCACTAGCTGGGAGGAAGTGTTAGAAACAGCCAGCAAGATCAATACAATGGACGGAAAAGTTGGATATGTTATTAGAGGCCAGCAGGGAAATCCCATTGTATCTGATTTCCTACCGGTATTCTGGGCTTTTGGCGGTAAGGTTTTTGATAAAAACTGGAATGCAACTGTTAATTCTGAAGCCGGTAAAAAAGCTTTAAAAATGTATATAGACTTATTAGCTTCCGGAGCAAATTATGAAAAAGCGGATATTGTCAGCTCAGTATCCAGTGGAAAATCCGGGATGTCATTGGGTTGGCCATCCTGGTACATTTCAGGTGAAAATGCCAATGCAGAATATGCACCAATTCCCTTTAAAGGTTTGGCAAATGGCCCACAAGAATCTACTGGTATGATTGGAAACTGGATGATGGGAGTTACCAATAATTCTCAAAACAAAGAACTAGCTGGTAAATTTTTAAGTTTTATCACCAGCAGTAAAACTCAAAAATTAATGGTAAAACATGGTGGTGTACCTACCCGTAAAAGTGTCTATCTGGATGAGACTCTAAAAGCCCAGTATCAACATTTTCCCACCCAGTTAAATGCTTTAGAAAATTCAGTAGCAAGGCCGAGAACTCCCAAATGGTCAGAAGTGGAAACCGCATTTGGTGCCGAATTATCTGCAGCCATTACTGGGACAAAATCCATTGAGGAAGCTCTCAATGATGCAAAAATAACAATTGATAAAATAATGAATTAAGTCAAGTCCTTAAACCGGCAGATAGCCAGTTACCCAACTGAGGACTATCTGCCATCCTTTTTAATACAGGTTTACAATGAAAAAATTAATGCGGTTTGAAAATATATTAACAGCACCAACAATTGTTTTTTTAGTTATTCTCACAATATTTCCTCTGTTATATACTATAGGTTATAGCTTTACCGATTATTACTACCTGTCCAGCAGTGATAAGTCATTTATCGGATTAGAAAACTATCAGGAAATCATTAGAGATGATATTTTTAGAAAAGCAGTCATAAATACAGTAAAATTCATGGTTTTAGCAGTGGTGATTGAAACCACATTAGGCCTTTTCATGGCTTTGTTAATCCAGGGCATGAAAAAGGGAGGAAAAATCTTGAGAATACTATTTTTGCTGCCTATGTTATTACCACCAGTTACTGTAGCATTGATCTGGCAAATGATGCTGAGTAATAATCGGGGGATCATTAATCAGACATTAAGTGTTTTCCATTTAGGCCCCTTTAACTGGCTGTTAGATGTTAAGCTGGCCATGCCGTCAATTATCGTGATTGATGTGTGGCAGTGGACCCCTTTTGCATTTTTATTATTATATGCAGCTTTGCAAACCGTTCCTAAAAACCAATATGAAGCCGCCTCAATTGATGGAGCATCCAGTTTAGCAAAGTTCTGGTATATAACTGTCCCCAATATCAGTCAAAGCATTTTTATAGTAATTTTATTAAGAACCATTGATACTTTCCGGCTTTTTGATAAAGTAAATATTTTGACAAAAGGGGGGCCGGCAAATTCAACCACCACCATTACCCAGTATATTTATCAAAAAGGTGTTTACAACTTAAAAGTCGGTTATGGAGCAGCTGCATCTATGATCATGGTCATAATGGTTTTAATTTTTTCCAGCTTCTATATCAAACAGGCTTTTGGAGCAAAAAAATCTCAATCATAACAAACTAACCTCAGCTCAACAAAATATCAAATACAGCCAGCCTACCTGAGTGATACTTCTAACAACAGTAAAACCAGGTTAATAAGATCTGCAAGTCAAATCTTTTTTTACAAGAATGAAACAAAGCAGAAAAGCAAGATATTTAGTAAATGACTCTTCATAAAATGAGAAAGAAATCAGTTTTTGATCCATGGATCGCTGATTATAAAAAAAAGCGCATGTTTTCATGCGCTCCTGTTTAAGCTAAAGCCCGGTCAAGATCTTCAATTATATCAGTTATATGCTCAAGCCCAATAGACAGACGTATCAGATCAGGGGTTATCCCTCCTGATAATTGCTGTTCAGCAGAAAGCTGGGCATGAGTAGTAGTTGCCGGATGGATAGCCAGAGATTTGGCATCCCCAACATTAGCTAGATGAGAAAACAATTTAAGATTTTCAATGAAATTTTTACCAGCAAGTGCTCCGCCTTTTATCCCAAATACAACCATTCCGCCAAAGCCTTTCTTCAAATATTGGGATGCAGTAGGATAGGCAGGATCATCCATTAAGCCAGGATAACGGACCCAGTCAACCTTTTGGTGCTGTTTTAAAAATTGTGCAGTTTTGAGAGCATTTTCACAGTGTCTCTCCATGCGCAGTGCCAGAGTTTCTATTCCCTGCAAAAAGAACCAGGCATTATCAGGTGAGATACAAGCCCCTAGATTTCTTAATGGAACCAGTCTCATCCTCATAATGAAAGCGAGATGATTTAAATCCCCTAGGTCATGAGCATAACGCATATCATGATAACTTGGATCTGGCTCATTGTATAATTTAAATTTAGCATCTGTCCAATCAAACTTGCCACTATCAACTACTATTCCCCCGATCCCGGCTCCATGACCGCCTAACCATTTGGTTAATGAGTGAATAACAATATCAGCTCCATATTCAATGGGGTTTAACAGATAAGGCGTAGTAAAAGTTGAATCTACAATCAGTGGTAAATGATAATCATGGGCGATATCAGCAACCGCTCTGAGATCAGTAAATTCAAGGACTGGATTACCGATTGTTTCGATGTAAACTACCCTGGTCTTCTCATTAATCACCCTTTTCATTTTCTCCGGCTCTCGGGGATCAAAAAAATTAACCTTGATTCCAAATTGAGGTAAAATATCGTTAAACATGGTAAAAGATCCGCCGTATAGATTATTGGCAGATACGACCTCATCTCCTGCCTGGCAGATATTGATAATAGAATAAAAAATGGCCGAGGTACCAGATGCTAAAGCTAGGGCAGCACCTCCCCCTTCCAGAGCTGCCAGGCGCTTTTCGAGTATATCCTGGGTAGGATTCATCAACCGGGTATAAATATTTCCTAGTTCTTTCAGCGCAAAAAGATTAGCCGCATGTTCAGTATTTTTGAATAAATATGAACTAGTTCTGTAAACCGGAACTCCTCTGGAATAAGTTGTCGGTTCAGTTTCCTGTCCTGCATGTAAGGCCAGTGTTTCAAATTTTTGATTCATCATTCCCTCCTTAAATTAGTCAAGGCAGTTAAATATAATACATATCAATATTATTTTTTTTCTTATAATTATTAACCAGATCTGCCAGTGTCCTGGATTTTAAAAAAAATTTGATTTGGTCAATCAATTCACCCCAAAAATCCGTCATTATACAGCTGTTTTCTAATTCGCAGCTAAAACTGTTTTCCAAACAATCGATGATATTTAGTGAACCTTCCAGTATTTCAAATATTTCCAGCACAGAAATTTCAGCTGGATTTCTGGATAGCCGATATCCGCCTTGTGCTCCCCTTTTGACCTGAATAAGACCAGAAAGTTTTAAAACACGAACTATGTTTTCCAGATATTTATCAGATATATGCTCTTTTTCAGCAATTTTACTTAACTGATTATAATCCTTACTGTAATCCAGTCCTAAATTAATCATAAACCTGAAGCCATATCTGGTTCTTGTAGATATTTTCATTATCTATCCTTTAATCAATCTCAGCCCTGTTGTAGGGGGTCTGCTGATAAACATAATAATTTAGCCAGTTGGAAAACAATAAATTGGAATGGCTTCTCCATTTTATCAGCGGCTGTTCTTTCGGATCATTGTTGGGAAAATAGTTTACCGGCACTTCTATAGGCAGATCTTTTGAAATATCCCGGTCATATTCTGCTTTTAAGGTTAAGGGATCATATTCTGAGTGGCCAGTTACAAAAATCTGTCTTTTGTTTCTGTTAACAAGTAAGTAAATACCGGATTCTGAGGATTCACAAATAATTTTTAAATCATTCACTTGATCAATATCTTCCCGTCTGATTTCTGTATGCCGGGAATGGGGAGCATAAAAAACATCATCAAATCCACGGAC
The DNA here is from genome assembly GCA_022361115.1 of Spirochaetota bacterium. GTDB lineage: Bacteria > Spirochaetota > GWE2-31-10 > GWE2-31-10 > GWE2-31-10 > JAKSBL01. The sequence goes on from JAKSBL010000433.1 coordinate 4,403, forward strand.
AATTGGTTCATGTCTGTCATAGACTTTATGTTCAAAAACACCAAACATCTTTTTCTCTAGCGGATATTTGGGTATCCGGTAATGATAAAAGAGAGAGGCCTGAACAGCCCAGCAAATATGCAGAGTAGAATAGACATTATGAACAGACCACTCCATAATTTCTGTCAACTCATCCCAGTAAAGGACTTCCTCAAATTCCATTTGCTCAACCGGAGCACCGGTGATAATCATACCATCATATTTATTGGTATTTATTTCAGAAAATGTTTTATAAAACCTTTCCAAATGCTCAATGGATGTATTTCTTGAAGAATAAGTTTCGGTTTTTAGCAGATCAATCTCAATTTGTAACGGAGAATTAGATAATCTTCTTAAAAGCTGCATTTCTGTTGTGATTTTAGTTGGCATCAGGTTCAAAATTGCAATTTTTAGCGGACGGATATCCTGATGAATGGCTCTTGTTTCTCTCATAACAAAAATGTTTTCATCATACAGCGTTTTTATGGCAGGAAGATCATCCGGTAGTACTAAAGGCATGCGAACTCCTCTGTATTAATATAATTCCTATCGGTATAATAGGAATTATATTAATATAGAGGAGCCTTTTTGTCAACAAATTAATAAATATTTAATGAAATTTAAAATGGGCTAATGACTTTTTGATCAAAAATAAAAGGATAACAGGATAAAAAAATGAGCTGATAGATGTTTACGAAAACATACATTAAGATTATAATGGGAGACAACAGATATCATTAAACCGGAGTTAACAATGGCTACTCAAGAAGATGTTGCTCGATTAGCTGGTGTTTCATTTATTACAGTAAGCAGGGTCATTAATAGTAAAGACAATGTTAAAGAAGAAACCAAAAAACGGGTCTTAAAAGCAATAAAGGAACTAAACTACTACCCTAATAGTCTAGGAAGAGCATTAAACAATAATCGGGTTTTTACATTAGGAGCAGTTAGCCCTTTATTTCAAGGTTATAGCCTGGAATCAGATCTCTATTTTGCAAAAATACTCTCTGGTATCGAAAAAATGTGCTTTGAGAAAGGGTATGATCTTTTGATTTCCACTAAAAGACAATCTTCAAAAGATTTTAATTACTTTAGATTGTTTTATCAACGTAAAGTTGATGGAATTATTTTTATGGGTGCCAATTTAACTTCTCATCATATTGAAGAGATCAAAAACAACCATATCCCCTGTTGTATTATTAGTGATAATCCAAACAGCTCAGCAATTGGTTATATTGATGCAGATAATAAAAATGGGACAAAAGAAGCGGTGATTCGTTTATTAAACTTAGGGCATAAAAAAATAGCCTTTTTAGGCATTACTGAGAAAAACCAAAACATTGAAGAAAGATACAAAAGTTTTATCGCAACTTTAAAAGAACATCAGATACCTTTTCCCAAATCCTACCTTATCCTGGGTGATTATTCGGAACAATCAGGTGAGCAAGCAATTGAATATTTATGCAAACTGAAGAATAAACCAACTGCTCTATTTTGCAGTACTGATTCTATGGCTTATGGAGCGTTAAAAGGGGCAAAAAAAAGGCGGATAAAGGTTCCTGATCAGTTGTCTATCATAGGATTTGATGGATTTGAAATTGGCAAATATATCGATCCGGATTTAGCTACAGTAAAACAGCCGCTGAATGATATGGGATATAAAGCTGCACAAATGTTAATTGAAAGAATTGAACAACCGGATCAATCAAAAGAAAAGCAATTATCCTTTGCCAAAGTAATTTTTCCTGTTATTCAGGTAGAAGGGAGGAGCATTGGTACATACAAAGGTATAGATCAATAAATTCAAATCTTAGTATTATTTTTTACAATAACTCCAAAACCTGTTTGCAATATTAAAAATTATTATTTATCATTAATTCAATGAAAGAGAAAATAAAAGTTCTGATCGTTGAAGATGAAACAATCATTAGTATTTTTCTGGAAAATTTACTCATTGAACTGGGCTATGAGGTTTGTGGTTCCTTTATTAAAGGCAAGCAATGCCTCAATCAATATCAACAACTCAACCCCCATATCATCCTGATGGATATTGCTCTGAGAGGAAAAATAAATGGAATTGAAACAGCTAAAATTATTTATGAGCAGTCTGCACTACCTGTTATCTTTTTAACAGCTTATTCTGATATGAACCTCATTCAAAAGGCCAAACAAGTCTATCCTTTTGGTTATATCATTAAACCCTTTGAAAAAGAAACCATTCATACTGCCATAGAAATTGCTATGAATACTTATTATTATGAGCAAAAGATCAAGCAAAATGAACATAAACTTCTTTCAATTATCACTCATATGAATAAGGGGATTATCATCACCAATCATAAGGGCCAGATTACTGAATGGAACTTAATGTGCGAAGAAATCACTGGATTGACCAAAGATTATGTTTTAGGAAAATACTTGTGGGATGTTGATTACCAGCTTTTACCAGCAGAAAAAAAGATGGACACTATGTATCAATTGATGAGCACTTCTATTCTCAATATGCTGGAAGAAAATTCTCAACTCAATAAAAATAGTCCGAAACAGGATTATACCATTGATATTCAGGGTAGTAAAAAAACTATTCGCAGTTCGATTTTTGTTATTCCATCTGATGAAGGAAAAAATCTGATTTCAATCCTTGATGATATTACGGAAGATAAAAAAAACGAAGATGCACTGCGAAATTTAACCAATCAATTACAACAAGTGCAGGAAGAGGAAAGAAAATTCATTACTGAAGAAATACAAAATAACCTGAGAGTAGAACTGGATATTATCAAAGATGATTTTGATCAATTAGTAAGAGATTGTCCTAAAATACTTCCTGCCTGTAAAAATAAAATCGATCATATTCATTTACAAATAAAAAAAATGGTTCAGGATCTTCAATATATAACCACAGAAATCCGTCCTCAATTAATAGATCATGAAAATTTAAATCAATTAATTAGCTGGGAAGTAGAACAGTTCCGAAAGAAAAAACCCATTAATTGCCAGCTTCATTTTTCTCAAAATCCAATTCATATATCCAAAGAGTTAACCATAACCTTGTACCGGATCATTCAGGAAGGTTTAAAAAATATCGATCTCCATTCTCAAGCGACTGATGTCATTATTAATATCGAAAGAAGTAAAAAAACCATTGAAATGCAAATTATTGATAATGGCATTGGCATTAGCCAGGAAAAAATTGAAAGCGTTCACTCAGTTGGCCTTTTACAAATCAAGGAACGGGTTCATAAGCTTAACGGCAATCTCATCATAAAAGGGGAAAAAGATAAAGGGACAATTATTAAAATTATCCTCCCTCTTGATTAAGAACACTTACTGTAACCGCATTCTCTACAGGTAATACAGCCATCCCGATAAATCAACTGCCCTCTACATTCAGGACATTTCCTTTCTCCAGTGATGACCTCTTCCCCGTCTTTAATATACTGCTTTAAAATTCGAGAAACAATTCTCTCAAAGCTGATAAAGTTTGAATCTTTGGTTAATTGATCCACTACAAATTGGATCGGTGTTCCATGACGCAATGCCATGGATATAAATCGGGCTAAAGCAGCATCTGATGAATTATAATTATTAGTAAAATCAGTCAGTTTTATTTTCTCTTCGCCATTGGTTAAAATCAAATCATACCGCCCTTTTTTAACTTTACGTACGATCCCTTTGCTTTGATTGTTCAAATCAATTTGCTGATCCAGATCATTGATGACAAACAATTCATATACGCTGCTCTTCAAAAAACCCAGTATGACAATACAAGAATAGTCAGGAATAGAAGTTCGGTGAATATGACAAGGAAGATCCCGGGGCCGGGGAGGAGCATAAGCTCTTCGAATGGATTCTTCCTGGTATTCTAATACCCCCTTCATACTACCCTGGGGATTAAAAGTAGTAAAACCCTTTAATCCTTTCTCATAAGCATAGAGAAAAAGGGTTTTATACTCTTCTAAACTGGTATTATCTGGTAAATTCAGAGTTTTGGAAATACTGTGATCAATATACTTTTGAACCATTGCTTGCAGATCAATAGAATGATACGGATCAATCTGCTCGGCTGTAACAAAATAATCTGGAACTGTTTTCCCATTTTGCTTTTGATAAAGGTGCCAGGCATAATCATAAACCAATTCGGTTTTCACCTCATCTGCCTGACCAGTCCGAATATTCCGTTTAAATTCTAAAGAAAAGATCGGCTCAATACCTGAGGAACAGTTTTGCCCAACTGATAAGGAAGTGGTTCCTGTCGGAGCAACCGTGTTTAGCTGAACATTACGGATTCCCTGGTGACGAATAGAAGCTTGAATATCCTGGGGCAATGTTTGAATAAAATTTGCCTGCAGATATTTATCTGCATCAAAAGCTGGGAAACTCCCCTTTTCACCAGCCAATTCAGATGAGACGATGTAAGAGGTATCTCTTAAGGTTTTGGCAATTTTTTCAGCAATTTCCAGGGAATCAGGGTGGCCATATTTTAGCTTCAGCATGGCAAAAACATTGCCTAAACCTGTAAATCCCAGACCAATTCTCCGCCATTGCCTGGAAAAAGTTCTAATTTTTTCCAGAGGATAAGCGGTTTGATCTAAAATATTATCTAAAAACCGGATTCCAACAGCAATCGTTTTTTGAAAATGAGAATAATGAAAAACCGCCTGGTCTGTAAATGGGTTTTCCACAAAAGCAGTTAAATTGACTGCTGATAAACAACAGAGAGAATAGGGAGGCATGACTAATTCACCGCAGGGATTCACACGGTCCATTTTAAACGCCCAGTAGCCATTATTAAATCGTTCAACAATATCCGCATTAAAAATACCGGGTTCATTATGCAAGAAAGCGTTCTTTGCCAGTAAATTATATAAATAGCGAGCTTTTACTGTTTTATAAATTTTATTTTGAAATACTAAATTCCAGTCTTTATCTTCTCTTACAGCTTGAATAAAAGCATCTGTAATTTTCACTGAAATATTAAACTGGGTTAGCTGATTATTAATATCCCCCTGTTTGATACGGATAAAATCTTCTATCTCAGGATGAGAAATATCCAATAAAGCAATATGGGCAGAGCGACGTTGTCCGCCAGTCATAATTGTTTTTGCTGACTGGTCAAAGATTTTTAAAAACGAGATTACTCCGGAGGATTCTCCTCCACGGGAAAGCTTATCCCCTTTAGGACGGAGCTTGGAGATATCAAAACCCACTCCCCCTCCCATTTTACTAATCAGGGCATCCTCCCGCAGAGCTTGGTAAATACTCTCCATAGAGTCTTCTATGTCAATGGTAAAACAGTTATTATAATTTTTCAGCTTACTTTCCGGACGGGCATTCGCTAAGATCCGGCCTGCCGGTATCAATCGCCCGGTTGATATTTCTTGAAAAAATTTTTCTTCCCATTCTTTTTGCTTTCCGGTTTCTTCTGCTAAAGCAATTTCCTGGGCAATTTTTCTAAAAACTTCTTCCGCATCTTTCTCTCTATGGAGCATATATTTTTTTTGAAATATTTCTTCACTAATTTTTTGTATAAACTTCATAAAAATCCTTTTTTAAACTACTTACCTTAAACCCGCCTTTTTAAAAATAGCTTCAACCTCCTTGACTAATTGAAAAGAAGCTAAAACTTCATCCCTTTTAATGGATATACTTTCTACATTACACCCAAAAGGGATATTCTTTGCCAAACAAAAATCCAGCATCTCCTCTACTACTTGTTTGCACAATGTCATGGAACTTGCCAGAATATCCTGGCTATGTTTTAAATCATTTTCAATCCACCTGGGAATATGAATTCCCAGCCATTTAAATAAATCAACTGTTTTTTGGGAACCACAAGGACTGACTGTCATGATAAGGGGAACCATGTCCAGTTGATTCTCCAAACAATGATAATAATAATCAGAGAGGATATTCTTGAAATTTTCAGCATGATATACACATTGAGAGATAAAAAATCGACACCCCTTTTGTTGTTTTCCAGCAATTCTGAGATGTTCATCTCCCTTTGTTTGATGTCGTTCAGAAATTAAGACACCCCCTAGAGGAATAACAGGAGAAGATTGCTGATAGTATTGATAGGCTTGATTTAAAGTAGTTAAAACCTGCTCAGTTCTTGAAGGAGCACCAACAAAAACAGTACACAAGTTGTTCTGCTTTAAAATTCTCTGATCAATATCAGCTAAAGGGTATTTACTGATACACTGATAAATAACTGGCGAGACTTCCAGGCCAGATAAATAATTTTGATAATAATCCATGGGTTCAAGGGTAGGCAAAAAAGGAAAAGGCCTGGTTTCTTTTGTTCGGGATACTTCATCCTGAATATCATAAATGACCAGTCCATCAATATTCACATTTTTTATTCTTTCTAATCTCTTTTTAGATAGCTCAAGGTTTTTTTCCCTGGAGTTCTGCATTTTTGGCGGGGTCAGCCCATAGAGTAAAATCCCTTTTTGTTTATTTTGAATTTTTTTAATGAGTGAGTTCATATTTCATTCCTTATTCGTTTCAATCTAAAAATACAAAATAATTTCCACAAGATCAAGCAGAGTTCAATATTTATCCATGAGAAATCTATCCTTTACAACAATGTCTTGCTCATTTGCATTATTTGCTCTTTACGATTTGCTCATTACATGATAAAATAGGAATATTAATATCACTATTACAGGAGTCCATTCTTGGCAAATATCCGGGAAGTTGCAAAGTTGGCTGGTGTTTCAGTTGCAACGGTTTCTAGAGTATTAAATCATCCGGAAAGAGTTTCTGATAAAACGAGAAAAAAAATTGATAAGATTATTGAGCAAATTGGTTTTTCTCCCAATGTTTTTGCTCGGGGACTAAACTTCAATCGTTCAAATACCATTGCTCTCATCATTCCTGATATAAAAAATCCAGTTTATACAGAAATTGCTCGAGGTGTAGAAAATATCGCTCATAAAAAAGGTTATAATCTACTCCTCTGTAATACGGAAAAAGATCTTAAAAAAGAGCGAAGATATGTAAAAATGCTCATTGACAAAAAAATTGACGGAGTTATTTTAGCTCATACCGTTCTTCCGCCAGAAGAAGTAAAAGAAATTACCAATGAGAATGTTAAGCTTCTCTTATTTGGTTTTAATATTATCAATGAAAATATCAGTAGTGTTTACTCCAATTTTAAAGAAGGAGCAAAACTAGCAATTAATCATTTGATCAATCTGGGCTATAAAAATATTGCATATATTGCCGGATCAGAAAATCATTCTGAAAATCGGGATAAAACCCAGGGTTTTTTAGAAGCCATGAAAGAACATAACATACCAGTTCATTCCAAACATATTGTTCAAGGGAATGACGATATTGACAGCGGCTATCTGGCAGCATTAAGGCTTTCTAAGTCTGAAATATTACCAGATGCAGTTTTTGCCAGCAATGATCTCATGGCAATTGGAGCTATTTCTGCTTTAAAAAATGAAGGTTTACGAGTTCCCGAAGATGTGGCTATCATTGGTTATGACAACATTGATATGGCAGATCTGGTTGAACCAAAATTAACAACAGTAGCCTGGCCTGTTTATAAAATGGGAGTTATTGCCACACGAATCTTACTGGAAGAAATTGAATCGACTGATGAGGAAAATATGGCTCAGAACATATTTTTACACCCTAAATTAAAAATCAGAAAGTCCTGCGGCCATGAAGATAGAGTCAGCGAAATCTTTTAAAAATAAAAACAACATACTATTTTTTAAAAGCTTTAAGGAGTGATTAATGGATCTTTCTACAAATTTTATGGGCATGAAATTGAAAAACCCGTTAATCCTGTCATCTGGACCTCTGACCAGAAATGGTGAAATGATGCTCAAAGCCATTGAAGCAGGAGTGGGTGCAGTTGTGACTGAAACCATCCTCAATGAAGTCCGTCCTAATGTTATCCCAAGACTGGTCTCCAAGGGAAATGGATTACAGAATATCCGTTTATATAGTGACTTTCTATTAGAAGATTGGGAAAAAGAAATCGGTATGATAAAAAATGCAGGAGGAGTTGTCATTGCCAATATTCTTGCCCATAGCCCTTCTGAAATGGCCTATTTAGGAAAGCGAGTAGAAAAATTTGGGGCAGATGCAATTGAATTAGGGATCTCTTCTCCCCATGGCGAAGGATTGGAAGGGATAGGAGCCAGCCCGGAAGACCTTTATGAAATGGTAAAAAGGGTGGTGAGCAGTGTAAAGATCCCGGTAATGGTAAAGTTATCAGCCAATGTGACCAATCTCCCTTTACTGGCTAAAGCGGCTAAAAATGGGGGAGCTAAAGGATTAAGTGCAATCAATACTATCCGATCTATTATGGGGGTTGATATAGAAACCATGACTCCTCTATTGCAAACCTATGGAGGGTACTCTGGTGACCCAATTCGCCCCATTGGCTTAGCTTCAGTTGCAACGATTAGCCAATCTGTGGATCTGCCTATTTCTGGCATAGGAGGAATCAGTTCCTATAAACATTTTTTAGAATATGTAATGCTGGGAGCAGATACCTGTCAAATACAAACAGCAATTATTCTAAAAGGCTATGCGGTTATCTCCCAAATCCTTACAGACCTAAAGGTCTGGATGGAAAAAAAAATCTATTTCCTCTTTAAG
>JAKSBL010000668.1 GCA_022361115.1 Spirochaetota bacterium
AGAGTGAAAAAGGGGAAGACAGTAATACCAATGAGCTTACCCAAATGTGGAAAACTGCTGGTATTGACAAGTTTTTAGCAGTATACCAGGCTGGTTATGATCAAATGATGGCCAATTAATAATTTTATAGTTATAAACCGGTAAATCGGTTGTGCTAATGAAATGTTAGTACAGCCGTGCTGCCTGGTTTATAGCTGAAAAAAACAGGAATAATTGTGAAAAAATATAATAAAATTTTGAATCTGCAAACAGCAGCCATTTATTCGTTAATATTTCTTTCAGTGATCCTATTTGTCTTTTCACTGGGATTTATGACCCAATTTTACCGTTTGCTTAGGGACGGCAACAATGAAATGTATCAATTTTTTAAAGATTTGCAGTCATTAAACAATGTGCTCTTTACAGCAGCAATCTGGTTGCTCTTGTTGTCCATATTACAAATTCCTATTAATTTTAAAAAAATGGGAATTAACCTGGGCTGCCTCATTTTTGTTATTTTTTTCACCATTATCAATCTGTTTAACGGGATCAGGGTATTGCTGAAAAACCGGTATTTCAAGTTTCAATTTTTGCAAATAGACTTCAGTTCACTTGAAAATTTTAGCTCCTCCACTTTCAATTTTGATTTGACAATGCTGCTGGTATTACTGGCAATTTTATTATCACTTATACTGCTGGTCATATCCTTGATCATTTTTATAAAAAGACCAAACTGGAGGGAAAGAGATGGCTAAAAACGAAAGATTTCTTTATCAATTAAATCATTCCGGTTATTTATGCATCCTTTTTTTTATTGCTGCCAATATTTTATATTCCATTTTAGCTTTGAACCATATGACACCGGATTACAAATTGGGCTTATTCATATTTGTTACCATTATTCTTTTATTCACCGGATTTTTATCAGCAGTTAAAGTACAAACCTATTCGCTGAAATGGAGTTTTGCTGATATAGTGATCGGAATATTTCAATTGAGCAGAATTGCCTATACTCCCACAACTGCTCAAGGGGTGCCTAAAATTATCCTTTATACGGCCCTGGTTTTGTCTGCTCTTTCCTGTATTTTAGGCGGTGCCATTTCCATTAAAAATTGTCATCGATTTGAACAGGCAAAAAACATGTATTTCAAAGAATCAAGCGGGTAAACCGAACCAGTTTAAGGAAAAGAGATCAGGAGTATTGAATGGCAAATCTTAGTATCAAAAATGTGGATAAAATCTATGCCGGCAATGTAAAGGCAGTCAATAATTTTAACCTGGAAGTAAAACATGGAGAATTTATTGTGCTGGTCGGGCCTTCGGGGTGCGGTAAATCAACGATGCTGCGTATGATTGCCGGGCTTGAATCCATTTCAAACGGAAAAATATGGATTGGAGATAAAATGGTAAACAATACGGCCCCGGCTGACCGTAATATTGCCATGGTATTTCAAAATTATGCATTGCTGGGCAATCTCTCGGTGTATGAAAATATGGGGTTTCCTCTGAAAATCCGCAAATATAATGGAGATTTCATTCATGATAGAGTGATGAAAGCCGCAGATACAGTTGAGCTAAAAGAATTATTAAACCGCAGGCCCCAACAGCTTTCTGGTGGGCAAAAACAGCGTGTTGCCCTGGGCCGCTCTATTGTCCGGTCCCCCAGCATTTTTTTAATGGATGAACCTCTTTCCAATTTAGATGCAAAACTGCGCAAACAGACACGCATTGAATTACTGCGTTTGCATCAAAAATTAAACGGTACATTTATTTATGTCACCCATGACCAGCTCGAAGCAATGACCATGGCTACAAGAATTGTTGTTATGAATAATGGAGTTATCCAGCAGGTAGGCACACCCCATCAAATTTATCATCATCCCTGCAATATATTTGTGGCCTCATTTATTGGCAGTCCCTCCATGAATTTTTTCCGGGGAAGAATAAAAGAGGGGTGCTTTGTGAACCATCAATTGAGATTGGGATTAACAGGAGCTGCAAGCCGGTTATTACAATCATATCATAATGAAGAGGTCATTATGGGGGTACGTCCTGAGAATATTAAGGTTAACAGTGATGAGGACAACTCCTTTCGGTGTCAAATTGATATTGCTGAATACCTGGGGGCAGAGTATTCCATTACATTTACTTTTGGAGATGATCAATCCTACAATGTGATAGTAGATGCATCCGGCATCCATTGCCTGGAAAATGATTGTATCCATCTTTCTATTGATATGAATAAAGCTCACTTTTTTGATCCCAAAAGTAAAGAGAGAATAACAGAGGTGAAAGTATGAAAGAGAAATTATTTCACTTTTTTAAATATAGTATATTTGCAGTGGCTCTTTTGCAGCTTGCCCTATCACAAATTCATATCTCGGTCATTACCAAGGTATTTGCCACACATATCGGATTTTACCTGTTTTTGTTTATTTTATTCGGATTGGTGCTGGCATTTAATGTAGTCACCCTGAAAAGAAAATCGAATATGCTGCCGGCAGTTCTTTTTTCCATAGCAGCACTGGTTTCAGGATATATTTATTTAAAAATATTGTATACCAGTATTGGAACCAGTAAAGTTCTGGTATTTGATGATGTCCTGGTCTTAGTCCTCTTTTCCGTTCTTTCCCTATTAGTATATGTAGTTCATTCGCTGGGATTATTATTTTGTAAAGAGGAATCCAAAAATAAACATGATGTGGCTGTGAAATGAAAAAATTAAGCAAAAAAACATTAGTAACTTTTTTTATTCGCTGGTGGAGTGCAGGTGCAGTCTATTTTTTTATTGGCTGGGGAACACAGCTGGGCAATAAAAGCAGCTCAAGTTCTGTAGATTTCATTTTTTTTCTTGGACTGGGCCTGGGTTTGTTCTTTTCATTTATTGTCAATCCCGTGATTAAAATGCTCTATCAGGTGGAGTGGATGCAGTCATATGGTGAGTTTGGTTTTTTAAAAAAGATTTTGTTTCGCCTGGGGGCTGTTGTCTTGGCCAATATAATTGTGCTGCTGGTTCATATGTTTTATTGGTTTATACATGCTGTGGCCATTCGACTTTTTCATCTGCCAGGTGAGACTGTCATTCTTCCTGGTGAACCCATTTTATTCGGATTGATTTACACATTATTTTATCAATGTTTCATTTTTTTATTTTTATGGACAAAAAAGGGGATAACAGCCCAATGACCTACACATATTTTGATCAAGACACACTTTGCCGCATGATAGAAAAAAAGGAGCAGTTTCAGAATTTTATAGATGTTATTGTCTGTGAAGTGCATGCTTTTTTTAAAAATTTTCATGATTCCCCGGAAAGAGTTTCTGCCTGGGGACACCACTATTTTTGCAAAGATGACGGGGCAGTATTGATTTATAATGAAAACAATCCCAATTCTCATTCCTGCTCACTTTGCGGTAAGGAATTTAACAATATTGAACAGCTAAATGGTGCCTGGATCAGTATGTACCGCAACCAGGCCGCCATCAATCTCTGGAAATCCGCTCTTCTCTTTAAATTAACAAACAATGAGATCTATTTCAATTATATTATGGAATGTACGGCTTTTTACAACCGCCATTATCAACAATTCAAACTGCATAATAAAGAGGGAGACCAATTTGAATCCCTGGCAAACATGGCCTGGGGCTGCGGCAGAATTATGCCGCAAGCACTGAATGAAGCCATATTTTTGATCCGGATGATCCATGCATTGCAACTGATCCGGAAACACATACCGGACAATTTTATGAATGACCTCAAATCCGGTATATTTGACAAAGCATTTCTCCTGTTAAGGAAACAAATTAACAAGATCCATAACATTCCCTGCTGGCTGAACAGTGCCATTGGCATAATGGGCTTGTTCTCCAGTAACAATGAAATGATTGATTTTGCTTTTAATGGAGAATATAATATTAATCGCCAATTAACAGAAGGGGTGACAGCCGATTATTTCTGGTATGAAGGTTCCATTCATTATAACTTTTTTCTCCTGGAAGGGATAGTCCATCTGCTGCATTTTTCCAGATTATATGAACATGGATTTCAAACAGGCCTGGATTATGTAAAAAGGATGCTGGTCCAGGCCTATAAGTACGCCTTTAACAGCCATCAGTTCCCCAATCCTAATGACGGATGGCCCGATGTTAATCTCAAATCATACTCTTATATTTACTCGACTGCCGCTAAAATCTATGGTTCCGGCAGTCAAATCGCCCATATGCTCTCTTCCATTCTTAATACAGATGTGCCAAGAGGAACCTTCCCCTTATCCAGCCCTTATTATTTTCAAAATGATATTTCCCTGGAAGAGTTTTTATTTGCACCAGCGGTAAGAGACAAAAAAACCAGGATCAAAAATGATGAATCTGTCAATTTCAAATCATCCTATTGCGGATTGGTCAAATCGGATGATATCAATATTTTTTTTAAGTATGGGCATAATGGTCCAAGTCATGCCCACCCGGACAAAATGAATATTGAAGCGGTAGTAAAGGGGAATATACTGACAAGAGACCTGTCCAACTCGGGATACGGCAACCGTTTTTGCAATGAATGGCACCGGGTTAGTGCATCACATAATACCGTTGTCGTGAATGGCAGCAATCATAGTGGTTTTCAAGGGGGAATCTGTACCTATTTTGATCATAACGCGATTGCAGCAACTGCAAAAAACGTATATACCGGTGTCACCTTTGAACGTAAAGTAGAGATAATCAAAAAAGGCTTTACAGATCATTTTTCCGTATATTCCGATAAGGAAAATATTTATGACTATCTATTTCATGTGCAGGGAACTGTAGCCAGTCCCTTAAAAACAAAAAGTGCAGAGCTGGGTTACCAGGACAATGGCTATCAATATTTTTCAGATGTTCAGCAGGTGCTTTCCGGCAATGAAGACTGCCGCATTACCTGGCTAGTCGGTGAAATAGAGATTACAAGCATTATTGACTTGAAGGATAAGCAGTTATATATCGCTTCCACACCTGACAACCCGGTCAATCTGTGCCGCAAAACCATACTGGTGCGGACCAGGGCCGCAAATAGTCATTTTGCTGTAATATGGCTCTTTAAATAATTAAATGGTATAGAACTAATGTGAATTGAGAAGGCACTTTGGCGGAACAGGAAATGGTTATCCCGGCTGAATAGGGTTTTTATCATAATAGTTTTTATATTAGCGATTTGATTACGTATATACGTTTTTAATTGAAAGGAGGTCAAATTGGCAATCAAAAACTACTTTCCAGGTGATTTAGTGGAACTTGAAGATTTAGGAGGAGGTATACAAAGAAAAATTAAAGCATACCATGAAAACCTGATGTGTGTAGAGGTTCATTTTGCTAAAGGGGCAGTTGGTAAAATGCATACCCATACTCATGAGCAGATAACCTATGTCATTTCAGGTGAATTTGAATTCAATATTAACGGAGAGAAGAAGATTCTCACAAAAGGGGATTCAACGTTTAAGCAAGCGAATATTCCGCATGGTGCTGTATGTCTTAAAAGCGGTGTTTTATTAGACATTTTTACCCCTTGCAGAAAAGATTTTTTAAAAAAATGAAAGGAAAAAAAATGAGCAGATATGCAATGATTACAGGCGGTACCAGTGGTATTGGTCTGGCAACAGCTAAAACCCTGGGGCAAAAAGGGTATAAAATAATATTAAACGGTATTGATGAGGCCCAGGCTGCATCTGCCGCCCAGGCACTGGATGCGCTGGAGATCCAGTCAGAGGTATTTTTGTTTGATGTAACAGATGAAGAAGCCATTAAAGAGGGCTTTACCAGGATTAAAGCAAAGTATGACAAACTGGATCTTTTAATCAACAATGCCGGAGGACTGGGCGGCAGAAGCAGATTTGAAAACATGACAACAGAATTTTACAAAAAAGTGATGGCTCTAAATCTGGACAGTGTCTTTTTTGTTACCCGGGAAGCAATCTCTTTATTAAAAAAAGGTGACAATCCCTCTATTATTAATTTTACTTCTATAGCTGGCTGGAATTCAGGCGGACCGGGAGCCGGGGTTTACGGAACCTCAAAAGCAGCAGTTACCACCCTGACTAGAGCCTTTGCAAAAGATTTTGCCGAATACGGAATACGTGTCAATGCTGTTTCACCTGGTACCATTGATACAGATTTTCATGCAGATATTAAAAAAAATAATATGACTGTTTTTAATTCATGGAAAGATAATATCCTGTTAAAGCGGCTGGGTGAACCGGAAGAGGTTGCTAATGTTATCGAATTCCTGGCCAGCCAAAAGGCTTCCTTTTTAACAGGTGAAATCATCCAGATTAACGGTGGACAGGCCTTTATATAAAAAGGAAAAGATAATGTCACTGCAGTGAGCATAATAACAGGAAAAACTTTTGGTGCTCTTCACCCCCCTTTGCAGTGAGATTATCACATAATAATACCTTAAATACCATTTATTGTGAGACAAGGTATAAGATCGGAGTTTTATGAAAGATATTTATGATGTTTTCGAGCAGTGTAAAATTGTCCCGGTTGTTGTGATAGAAAAGGTAGAGCATGCCCTGAAACTGGCAGAATTATTATCAGAGGAAAAACTACCGGTTATGGAGATTACTTTCCGAACGAATACCGCTTCCCAGGCTATTAAAGAAGTAAAAGACACTTTCTCCTGTATGACTGTCGGTGCCGGTACTCTGATTACAACCCGCATGATTGACCAGGCTATCGAAAGTGGCGCGGAATTTTTTGTGGCACCGGGTTTTAATCCCAGATCCATTGAACATGCATTGAAGCAGGGAATTAAACTGATTCCGGGGGTAACCAATCCCTCTCTTATTGAACAAGCATTAAATTATGAATTGACAATGCTTAAATTTTTTCCTGCTGAAAACTCCGGGAAGACCGGCATGCTGAAAACTTTTAATACTGTCTACCGGGATGTGAAATTTTTACCAACAGGTGGTATTAACCCGGGCAATATCATGGACTACCTCTCATTGCCCAATGTCACTGCCTGCGGCGGCAGCTGGCTGGTTAATGCCGGATTGGTAAAAGAGGAAAAGTGGGACACATTGCGCTTATTAATACGAAATGCCGTATCACTGGTAAAAGACTATAAAAGCTCTCGCTGAAGCGTAAAAGTTCACAGAGGGGTTAGAGGCTAATAGGAATGAAAAGGTTCACAAATGGGAAGATCTTTTCATGAACTCTGTGCTTCTGCGGCTCCTGTGAGAGTAAAATTTTAAATAAAGTTTCTATGAACAAGAAACTTTTGACTATACCTGAAAAATTTGGAGAAGTATACCATGAACTCAAAAATTGCCACACTGG
>JAKSBL010000321.1 GCA_022361115.1 Spirochaetota bacterium
AAACATATATATTCCAATTTAAAATTATCTTTAAATCTTATTTATTTCAAAAACATGTTTAAAACTACTATCTGTATAAAAAGAGATATAGATAGCTAATCCCATGTGACAGCAATGATGAAAAAGTTGCTGCATGGGTTTTAATTTTTTGTTTCTTGTTCTTTTACAAGCCAACAGTCACTGTGTATTTTTCTATTGTTTCAATCGTACAATTTGGATCAACATAAATTCTGTAATAAATATCCTTGCCACTTGATCCAATATAGGTATAATTACAATCTGTCCCTGTTATGCCTGGATTGATATTTTCTGTTTTCATTTCTACACCATCTACGCTAAATGTTAATTTTACATCACCATTCGAATATTGAGTTGCAGAATCCAGTTTGACGTTGATAATAATATCTTCATTATCAATAATTGTTGTATACTTATACCAATCGGTTTCAGTTGTATAACTACTCTTTCCATCTTTACAGGAATAAAGTAATGAGTGATCACCTGCTCCAAAAATTGTACTGCCTATTTGTGGTTCAATATCACTGCGGTTATCATTTACTTCAAATGAATCATCAACTGAGCTTCTCAAGCCAAATACATAATCACTCTCTACATACTCAGTACCATCTTTCACACAGGCAACTGTATAATAATAGGGTGTGTTGGCAGTAACTGAGTTATCCATACAGCTGCCGTCAGTGCAGTCGGTATCAGAAATTTCAGTTCTGTCTTCATACCCGGAGTTATCAGCCTTAACTTTGTATCGATAAACTTTATAGGAATCAACATCAGTTATGGTTGACCAGGTGAGTCCAATCTGATCATCATAGATTAACCGTGTTGCTGCAAGAGTTGTCACTTTATAAGCATCAGGTTTTTCAAGAGGGATATCCCCTCCTCCATTATTTCCATCATTAGAGCTGCCGCCACTATTATTTCCCGAACCAGGTTGTGAACAGGAAAAAAGAAATAATAATAAAATGCATAATATAAAGATTTTGTTATTCATATTAAACTCCTACTTGAGTATCAAAATTGAATGAGTTAAATTATTCAAATAAGAATAACCTGTATCTGTAATTAAAAGATTTTGCCTATTCTGTAAACTTTTTTTTACAATTGGTCAATAGCCCATTCAGGCCTTTTTTATAGCCCTTTTGAGTAACTAGGACTTTTAGTGGTTTATGTTAAAGAAATATGCTATTATTATGAAGAGAAATTAAATGATATGATTTATAAATTTTTTCGGTAGTAAAACAGTCGTTTTCAATGATATTCATTAAATAACAATGTTAAATCTTTTAGTTTCAAATTTTGGGAGGTATTTATGTTCTTTTTTTCAAAGAAAAAGTCTTCCAGTACTAAGAGTGATATTCAATATCAACATGTACTGGAGAAATTATTATATGAAGAAGAAAGAAAAGGGGAAGTTACTTTTAATAAATTATCTTTAATAATCATTTTTTTTGGATCATTTCTTATAATAAGTATTATCCTTTCTAACAGTGATTCACAAAATTTTTATAATATTCCCAACTTAATAGGAATGTTTTTATTTTTGAGTTATTCACTAATCATTTTTTTCCTTTCAAGAGCTGGTTTTTATCACTCAAAGTTAAAATATATTACTCTTTTTGTTTACTTTTTTCTTTTAAGCTTAATAATTATAGGATATTCTTTTAATGGGGGTTGGGTTAGTAGTGTTCGGTCTATTACTTTTCTCTTTTATTTAATCATTATTAGTGCTGCAGGGTTTTATCATCGACCTAAAGTATTAATCTATGCAACTATTCTCCCAATTTTATTCTATTCAGTAATTTTTTTTTATGCTTATTTCTTCACCAGTACGACGAGAAGCCAATATGAAGACTTCTATACTCCATCTATATCTTTGGATTTTTATGTAACCATGATTATAATATTCATCATAATGGGTTTTATCATTTACTCTATTACCAATACTTCTCATTCATTACTTAAAAGGTCTTTAGTATCAGAAACCCAGTCCAAACTTTTACAGAAAACCAATCAGATTATGGAAGAAGCTAATGAACAAAAAACCAACTTTATTATCAATATCACTCATGAAACCAAAACACCATTAACCTTAATCGATAATTATCTAAAAGAATATATCAAAAAATATGGTGCAAAACCTGAATTAAAAATTGTCAGAGAAAACATCAATAAACTCATCACAGATTTTGTTAATATCATGGATGCTGAAAAATTAAATAAAGGGATGGATGTTTTTGATGATAATAAGATCATCAATTTTTCACTTTTACTGAAAAAAAAACTGGAATTATATCAACCTTATTTAAAAAATCACAATCTCCAGCTGCAAAGCCAGATTGAAGAAGATATTTATGTTAAAGCAGATGATATTGGACTGGAAAGGATGATTAACAACTTAATGGATAACGCAGTAAAGTATTCCAAACAGGAAGGCACTATTTTTATTCAGCTGACAAAAGAAAAGGACCAGGTAAACTTTATTTGTAAAGATGATGGAATCGGTATTGAATCCAGTCATTTAAAAAATATTTTTACACCCTATTACCAGATTCGTCACCAAAAAAAGAATACCCAGGGAATAGGCATGGGATTATTTATTGTTAAAAAAATCCTGGATCATATCAATGGCCAAATTTCTGTTGACAGTACTTTAGGAAAAGGCAGTACTTTTAAAGTTACTTTGGATAGTTATCACTTACAAGAAAATGACCTCCCTTTTCATTACACTGACTTTACTGCTCCTAATTTATCATCAGCAATGAATTTGCTGGAAATACCCATTACAAAAGATTCACAAAAACGGAATCTGCTTATTATTGAAGATAATTCTGAATTATTAACCTATTTAATCAATAGTTTAAAAGATGAGTTTAATATTTATTATGGGATGAATGGAGCGGAAGCATTAGAATTATTAAAAACTATTCCAACACCAGATTTAATATTATCTGATATTATGATGGATGAAATGGATGGAATTGAACTATTTAAGGCAATCAAAAAACACTTGACTTTATGCCGAGTTCCCTTTATTTTTCTCACTGCGAAAAATAATGAAGAAGAAAAAATCGATCTTCTTGCCCAGGGAGCAGTTGATTTTATTTCCAAACCCTTTTCTATAGAAGTCTTAAAACATAAGATTCAATCGATTATTGAGATAAAATCAAATCAAATTGATGTGGTAAAAGATCAGATGATGGATTTTTTAACTCAAATAAAGAAGCAGTCACCAGAAGTTCAGCCTGATTCAACAACTGTTTTTCATCAATGTTGTGATAAATATGACATCACTCCAAGAGAAAAAGAGGTAATAGAATTGTTAATTGAAGGAAAACTCAATAAAGAAATTGGTTTACAGCTGAATATAGCTGAAAACACTGTGAAAAATATTATTAAAAAGATTTATCAAAAAACTGAGGTAAAAAACAAAGTTGAGTTAACCAATCTATTTCGGAACTATCATGTACAGGAATAGAAAACAGAAATTTTATTATTTCTACTTTCTATCCACATCCAAATAGCAATTCATTTTATTGCTATTTGGATTATTTTAAATTACAAATAACTTATGATACTTTACTATAATATTTATTATTGTAAAGAAGATGATATTTTATTTCAACATTCTGAAAGAGCTCTAATAATTGCTCTCTGGTTCTTAAATTAAACTTCTTTAATATATTAGTGTAGCATTTTTTAATTGTATTAACATGCTTATTATGTTGTTCAGCAATCTCATAATAGGTTTTTTCCGGATTTTCAAATAAAAAAGATAAATAATAAATCTGAGTATCTGATAATTTAATATAGGGATATTCTACGAAAACAAATTTATAAATCATTTGTTGCCGATTTCTATTCTTTCTTTCTTTTTTTATTTCATCATTGATACATTTATTTAAATCATTGATGGTTTGCTTAATTTCATATACAGCCAGAATAGCGATTGCTGTACTGAGAAAAGCAAGAATTAAATAGCACCACTTATGAACCTGACTTAAACCAGTTACAGAAGCAACCAGTATCATAAAGTGTCCTGCAAGAAAAACTATTATACCCATTAAATAAATTACTCTTATTTTTGTTGAAAATATTTTTTCTTTGATAGAATAAATCATTGTTAGCATTAAAAAGTATAATATAAAGATAAGCATTCCCCATAAAAAGGGTGCCAAATATAAAGTAGCTATTGAAAAAACAGCAGTAGCAATAACTACTGAAAAGGGAATGATCAATTGTAAATTCATTTTTCGATTTTCAAACACACTATGAGTGAACCATATAAGACAAGCAACTCCAATAGTATTAAATAAAACACTAGTGTTTACTGAATTTAAGCTGTAAAATTTTTTTAGTATGACTTCAAAAGCGACCATAGTAGCCCAGGAAAAACAGAGAACTGCAAAGGCTAACACCTCCTGTTTTTTCTCTCCTTTCCAGAATTTCAGCATTATGACTCCTAAAACTAATAAAACCATCATTGTAATACTATTGGGTTCTAACAGCATTTTCATGTTTTCTCCTTTTTTGAATTAAGAATGTATATTCCTAATCATCTTGTTTTACATAATCTAAAATTCATCCTCCATAATTTTATGAAAATCTCATCATAAGGATTATAATTTTTATTTATCCTTTTTTTTTCATGTGGTCAATAGCCCATTCAGGCCTTTTTTATAGTCCTTTTGAGTAGATAGATCTTTAGTGGTTTATAATTTTGAATTATGCTATTATTTATGAGAAATCATATTTCATGATTTGTGGGTCTTATTGTTGTAAAAGAGTAGTTTTTATATATAATTATCAAATAATGCTGTTTAATTTTATATTTTCATATTTTGTGAGGTATTTATGTTCTTTTTTTCAAGGAAAAAGTCTTCCAGTACTAAGAATAATATTCAATATCAACATGCACTGGAGAAATTATTATATGAAGAAGAAAAAAAGGGTGAAATTACATTTAATAAGCTGTCTCTATTAATCGTTTTTATTGGTATTAGCCTAATTTTTACTATTATCTTTTTTACTAGAAATATTCAAAATTACTATAATATCCCTAATTTAATTGCAATGATTTCTTATTTAATATATGTAACCATACTTTATTTTTTATTGAAATCTGGTTTTTATCACTCAAAATTAAAATATCTAACGATTTCTGTATATATATTGATACATTTTTTTGTGCTTGTAGGATATTCTATTAATGGTGGCTGGGTAAATGGTATCCGATCGAGTACAACTATCTTTTTTTTAGTTTACATTGGTTGTGCAGGTTTTTATC
>JAKSBL010000563.1 GCA_022361115.1 Spirochaetota bacterium
ATTGATACTGCTTTTAAAAAAATGCATTACAAAATATTTCCTTGATGAGGGTTGGTAATGAAACTATACCACAAAAACTACAATTAGCCAATATACAAAATCTCTAATTGCTGAAGCAATGTAATGGTAGAAGCCACATCATATACCCCAAATGGAGTATTTTTGGTACTTTATTTCTATAAAAATCAGTAATTTGGTCTATTTACAAATGCTCTGTTATCCTATATATTACAAGAGGATTGCCTGTTGATAGTAAATATTGTCAAGTTAGCATCACTTATACCTCCTTTTTTAATTCTGTTCTATAAGTGATGCTATTCTTTTTTTAGCATTCCTATTTTGAAGTTAATAATCAACATCATTTATTATATAGTTTTAGGTGGTTAAAAAAATTACCATAAAAATCATAGTTGAAGGAGAAATCATGACAAAAAAAAGTTTTGTGATTTTAGGGCTCTTATTATGCCTCCTGGTTGTTTTTACGACAGGGTGTAAAAAAGAAGCCACTGAAAGTGATGTTATTAAAATTGGGGTTTTTGAACCAATGACCGGTGCAAATGCTGCTGGTGGTGCAATGGAAGTAGAAGGTATTAAACTTGCTAATATGCTATTTCCTGAAGTATTAGGAAAAAAGGTAGAATTAGTTGTAGTCGATAACAAATCTGATAAAGTTGAAGCTGCCAATGCAGCTGTTCGATTAGTTGATAAAGAAAAAGTAACTGCCATCATTGGAAGTTGGGGAAGTTCTTTTTCCATGGCTGCTGGTCCAATTATCAAAGAAGCTAAGATACCTACTGTCAGTGCTTCTGCTACCAATCCATTAGTTACTAAAGGTAATGATTTTTACTTTAGAGTCTGTTTTATTGATCCTTTTCAGGGAACTGTAATGGCAACTTATTCTTATAATGATTTAAAAGCTAAAAAAGCTGCTATTATTCAGGAAATTTCCAATGACTATTCTGTTGGATTATCCAAGTTTTATTCTGATGCTTTTAAAAGATTAACTGGTGATAGTGACGCAATTGTTGGTATTTCAAGCTACAACACTGGTGATACTGATTTTTCTGCTCAACTTACTAATATCCAGAGTTTAAATCCAGATGTAATCTTCTCACCTGGTAACTACAGTGAATCTGCCATGTTAATCAAACAAGCAAGAGAACTCGGTATTACTACCCCTATTTTAGGTGGCGATACTTATGAAGCTCCTGAATTCTTGGATATTGGAAGTAACTCAGTTGAAGGTGCAGTTTTCTCGACTTTTTTTACTTCTGAAGTTCCAATTACTGATATGTCAAAAACTTTTTTAGATGAATATAGAAAACAGTATAATAAAGAACCTGCTTCTGTAACTGCTTTAGGTTTTGATGCGTATTTAGTGATTTTAGATGCTATTAAACGTGCAGGAACAACTGATACTGTTAAAGTAAGAGACGCTATTGCTCAAACTCAAAACTTTGAAGGCGCTGCTGGTGTCATTACACTTGATACTAATGGTGATGCAGTAAAAAATGCTGTAATTAAACAAGTTAAAAATGGTAAATTCAGTTACTTAACAACTGTTTCTCCTTAAGATGTATAATGGATAAAAAATGGAGTTGCTTTTTTAAAGTAAAAGCAACTCCATTTCATTTAGAATGAAATAAGATTTATAAACTGTAGAATTGAGGTAAGTTTAATGGATTTTCAAGTATTTCTACAACACTTGGCCAATGGCATATCCCTGGGAAGTTTATATGCTTTGATTGCTATTGGATATACCATGGTATACGGGATTTTAAGATTGATCAATTTTGCACACGGCGAAATTTTTATGGTTGCAGCCTACTTCGCATTTTATAGTATCACCAGTTTTTTTATGCCCTGGTGGGTCGGTTTTATTGTAGCCATCGGATTAACAGGAATACTAGGTATGAGTGTAGAAATGATTGCCTATAAGCCATTGCGTAATTCACCAAGGATTTCGGTAATGATTTCTGCTATTGGCGCATCATTTTTTATACAAAATTTAGGAATAGTAATATTTGGCGGAAGACCCAAAGCTTTTCCTATTCCAAATCTTTTTAGTAATATTATTAAAATAGGGAAAGTACATATTGCTTTAGTTACTTTTGTAATACCAGTTGTGACAATAATTTTCCTTTTAGGATTACTATATATTATTTATAAAACAAAAACAGGAATGGCTATGCGAGCTGTTTCTAAAGATTATGAAGCTTCCCGTATGATGGGGATAAAAGTAAATAGAATTATTTCTGTTACTTTTGGTTTAGGATCAGTTTTAGCAGCTGTAGGTGGGATTTTGTGGGGTATCAAATATCCAAACTTGATTCCATTTATGGGCCTAATGCCTGGTTTAAAATGTTTTATTGCTGCTGTTGTTGGAGGAATTGGTAATATTGCAGGTGCAGTATTAGGTGGTTTTATTTTGGGACTTTCTGAAATAATGATTGTTGCTTTTTTTCCTTCTTTAACAGGATATCGTGATGCTTTTGCCTTCATCATATTAATTGTAATTCTTCTAGTACGTCCTGCAGGACTATTGGGTAAAAAAATTGGGGAAAAGGTATAATTATGAAAAGAGATAGACTTAAGCAAATTTTAACGCTCTCAGCAGTAGCGGTTACAGTTATATTATTGGTTATTTTTAATTCAACTTTTGATTCTTATCAAAAAAGAATATTAATCCTTTGCGGAATATATGTAACACTAGGTTTGAGTTTAAATTTAATCAATGGTTTTACTGGATTGTTTTGTTTAGGGCATGCTGGTTTTATGGCAATTGGAGCTTATACCAGTGCTTTACTCACCATGTCTCCGGAAATGAAGGAAATGAACTTTTTTTTAAAACCTATTGTTCCTTTTCTGGCAAATATACAGATACCTTTTTTGCCAGCACTATTAATAGCAGGTCTAATGGCTGCTGTATTTGGATTTTTAATAGGAGCTCCTGTTTTAAGGTTAAAAGATGATTATTTAGCGATTGCTACATTAGGATTTGCAGAAATCATTCGAGTCGTTTTTACCAATACTCAAAGCGTGACTAATGGTTCATTAGGTTTAAAAGGTTTGGAAAGATTTACTAATGTCTGGTGGAGTTGGGGTATAGCAGGTCTGGTTATCCTTTTTATGGTGTTTTTAATGCGCGGAAGTTATGGAAGAGCCTTCAAAGCCATAAGAGAAGACGAGATTGCAGCTGAAGCAATGGGAATCGACCTTTTTAAACATAAAATTTTATCCTTTACAATCGGTGCTTTTGTTGCGGGAGTAGGTGGTGCATTATTAGGGCACTTAATGGGTACCATAGATCCCCTTATGTTCCGGTTTTTAATGACCTTTAATATATTATTGATCATTGTTTTTGGTGGTATTGGTAGTATTACCGGTACTGTTATTGCAGCGATTGCAGTAACTGTTTTGATGGAATGGTTACGATTTATGGATGGACCGATTAATTTTCTCTTTTTTAAAACCGATGGTATTCCTGGTTTAAGAATGGTCATCTTTGCTGCTTTACTGATGTTGATGATTCGATTTTATCAAAAAGGAATTATGGGTACCAATGAATTTAGCTGGGACTGGGTTCTTAACAAAATACGGGGTCCAGAAAAGAAAGTAACCGGAAAATAACGAAAGGTACTGTGTTTTAAGATAATAAATAAGGAAAATAGATATGGATTTATTAAGGACAGATAATATAACCATGCGTTTTGGAGGACTAACTGCAGTTGACCGATTATCTTTGGAAATCGGTAGAAATGAAATTGTTGGTTTAATTGGTCCCAACGGTGCTGGTAAAACCACTGCTTTTAATATGATTACTGGTGTATTAATTCCTACTGAAGGCAGTATCTTTTTTAAGGGTAAAGATATAACCGAAGCAAAACCTCATGAAATTACTAAATCAGGAATTGCCCGGACTTTTCAGAATATTCGGCTATTCAAAGAATTAAGTGTTCTGGATAATGTATTAATTGCTAATCACTTAAGATTAAAATCGAATTTTCTGTCATCTGTTGTCCGTACTCCAGATTATGTTAAAAAAGAACGGCATATATATGATAAATCAATGAAGCTACTGGAAGATGTAGGTTTAGCAGAATTAAAAGATGAAAAGTCATCAGCATTACCCTATGGAAAGCAAAGAAGGTTGGAAATTGCCAGAGCATTGGCTACGGATCCTGAATTATTATTGTTGGATGAACCTGCTGCAGGTATGAATCCTCAGGAGTCTATTGAGCTGATGGAGTTTATTCATCAAATAAGAGATCAATTTGACTTAACCATATTAGTGATTGAGCATCATATGCAGGTCATAATGGGGGTTTGTGAAAAGATATATGTTTTAGATTATGGAGAAACCATTGCTGTCGGTTCTCCTAAAAAAATTCAAAACGATCCAAAAGTTATTGAAGCATATTTAGGGGTATAAACATGTTAAAAATAAAAAACTTAAATGTTCATTATGGCGGGATTCATGCTTTACGCGGAATTAATATGGAAGTACCTGAGAAAAAGATTATCACTCTTATTGGCGCTAATGGTGCAGCCAAGAGTACAACTTTACGTTGTATCATGGGATTGGTAAAAAGTTCTGCTGGATCAGTGACTTATAATGATGAAAATATTACAGGATATCCAACTACCAAAATAGTTGAAAATGGAATTGTATTAGTTCCAGAGGGTCGTAGGATATTTCCAAATCTTACGGTTGAAGAAAACTTAATTTTAGGTGCCTACCTCAATAACGATAAGAAACAAATTGCTAAAGATATGGAATGGGTATATGAACTTTTTCCAAGAATGCTAGAGAGAAAACAGCAAATTGCTGGTACCTTATCTGGTGGTGAACAGCAAATGCTGGCTGTTGGCCGTGGTTTAATGAGCCGGCCAAAACTAATGATGATGGATGAACCTTCTCTGGGTCTTGCGCCCTTAATCGTAAAAGATATATTTGATATTATTTTGAAGATTAACTCTGAAGGGGTCACAATCTTGCTAATAGAACAAAATGCAAAAGCAGCATTAGAAATTGCAAATTATGGGTACGTTCTAGAAACTGGTAAGATTGTTTTAGAGGGAGAAGGCGATGAGTTATTGAATAACCAGGAAGTGCAAAAGGCATATCTGGGGACTTGATAAACTCCCACTTTTTTCGTTCCTGGCAAATGTTATTTGCCAGGTTTTTTTTATGCAATACTAAGATGATACATATTTGGCCAGGATATTAATAGCTTACAACTCCCACTTCTTTAAGAAAAAAATGTTGAACAAAACATAATAATAAGGTAAATTGCAAAGTACATTTAAAAATAATTCGATTGAGAGGATCATATCAAGGAGCAAACCATGTTTACTAAAGCAATTACCAGAAGACCTTGCCGTGCAATGATAAATGGAATTACTACTGTTAATCTGGGCAAACCAGATTATGATTTAGCTTTAAAACAACACGATCAGTATATCAAAGCCTTAGAAACTTGTGGTTTAACTGTTGAGATATTAGAGGCAGATGAGGGATTTCCAGACTCCTGTTTTGTGGAAGATACCGCTGTCTTGATTCCTGAATGTGCCATACTAACCCGGCCGGGTGATTCCAGTAGAATGGGGGAAGTAGAATTGCTTGCCTCTCACTTAAAAAGTAAATTTAACAGGGTTTTTAATTTAAAAGGGCCGGCGACTTTGGATGGCGGTGATGTTTTATTAGTAGAAAAGCATTTTTATATTGGTTTATCTAAGAGAACTAATGCTGAAGGTATTAGGCAGTTTAAAGAGTTTGTAGAGCCTTTTGGTTATGATGTAACTGGAATTCCAGTAAAATATTCTCTCCATTTAAAATCTGGCCTAGTTTATTTGAACAACAATCATATGCTCATCATCAATGAATACCATGATGATGAAATGTTTAGGCATTATCATAAATTAAATGTTAAACCAGAAGAGAAGTATTCGGCAAATTGTTTATGGTTAAATGACAAGGTCCTGGTTGCAAATGGTTTTCCAGCAACAAAGGAAATGGTAATAAATGCTGGTTATAATATCATTACCTTAGATATGACAGAATTTCAGAAAATTGATGGGGCATTAACCTGTCTTTCACTCCGCTATTAATGAAAGATTAATGATCCTTATAGGTTGGAATAAGAATTATGCTGATTGTTCCAACGATAGCTAATCCAAATAATAAATATTTGATATAGATATTGTTAACAAAGAAAACAACCGAGCAGATGATCATAGACCACATCATGAAAAGAGAGAGGATTTTGGCTTTAAGAGTCATGGCTTTGCGTTCTTGAAAATTCTTGATATAACCGCCAAACCATTTGTGTTCAATTAGCCAATGATATAAACGTTGTGAGCTTCTAACATAGAGAGCAGCAGATAATAAAAGAAAAGGGGTAGTCGGAAGACCTGGCAGAAAGATTCCAATAATACCCAGGCCTAAGGATATCGTTCCTAAAGCAATATATATGATTTTTAACATACATGCCTTTTTATATAATCAAGTTTATTTAAAATCCTTTATTTCTTTTATGCTGGAACTGATGTGATTATAGATTAATTGTTTCACCTTTTTTGAATCTCTTTCTTTGAGTGCTTTTAATATCAATTCATGTTCATTGACTTCTTGGATTAATCGTTCTTTATCAAAATACTTTTCAATTGTAATAATATATAACTTTAAAACCAAATAAAAGCAATATTTTCTTGGATTTTTTAATTCTGCATGAACAGAGATATGGCTCCTAATTTAAAAGATGGGCAAGTCATTATTCTTCATCCAGGATCAACAAAAGGGCAACCAAAGAAGGAGCAATTGCTGGTATGGCAGGGGGTGTAACAGCAGCACTATTATTTTCTTTGGTTCCAACTTTAAAAGGATTTGGAATTTCAGCAATTATATACCTGGATTATTAACTTCCTCTCAGGCAAATCGCAAGTACAAATTTCTATTTTACATTAAATAAATTAAAGAAAGTGTATTCTATTTCTGGTATAATGGTTTAGCCTAGTAGTCTTACTTTATTAAAATTTTTAAGAATAGGATTTAGTTATTTATGCCAAGTGAATCTAAAGTATCCATTATCCTGCCTGTGTACAATCGGCCACAATATATTCAGAGGTCTTTAGAGAGTGTTTTAGCCCAAACATTTACAGATTTTGAATTGATTATTGTTGATGATGCCTCTACAGATGAAACTTCTTTTGTCATAAAACAATATTCTGATCCCAGAATTAAGATGATTACCAATAAATGCAATCAAGGAATCAGTTATTCACGAAATCGAGGAATCGAATTAGCAACTTCTGCCTATATTGCCCTGATAGATAGCGATGATGAATGGTTACCCAAGAAGCTGGAAAAGCAATTCAGGTTTTTACAAAAATATCCAGAGTTGAGAGTTGTGCATACAGAAGAAATTTGGATACGGAATGGTAAAAGGGTAAATCAAAAAAAAAGACATAAGAAGAGTGGGGGAGATATTTTTATTCGATCATTAGAGTTGTGTCTTATGTCTCCTTCTTCTATTCTTTTGGCTAAAGAAATTTTTAATGATTATGGTTTCTTTGATGAAAAGCTGATCGTCTGTGAAGATTATGATATGTGGCTTCGAATCTCTGCAAATGAAAAAGTTGGTTTTATTGCTGAACCTTTGATAAAAAAATACGGAGGACATGACGATCAATTAAGTAAGGCCTATGCAGCAATGGATCGATTTCGGATTATGTCTTTAGTTAAAATTGATCAAAACATTTCTTTAGATTTTGAGAAAAAAAAAGCATTGCAAAATACCTTGCTGAGAAAAGCAAATATACTTTACCAGGGGGCTGTAAAAAGAAATAATATAGAAAAAGCCCAGTATTACAAAAAACTGATCAGTTTCTATCAAAAAAAGGATGAATAAAATGATGGAAAAAACAGAGAATTCCGAAGTTACTTTTCAATCAAAACTGGAGTTCATCAAAAATGTGTATGATATCAATACAAAGCAAATACATCATATAGTTCTAGCAGGATTTAACTTTTAAATATCACTTCATTGTCAGTTTTTTTTCCACCTTTTCATCAAAAATCACTTCTTTTTTATTGAGTAATGAAGAATTTTAGACTTCATAATTGGCACTCTTATTGCTTAATATTATTAATTCATCCTATATGATATTTGTAATCTTATTCTTACAAAATCATAAAAGGTGGGGGTAATCATAATTTCCTTAGAAAACTTTAAGGAAGTTAAAACAAACAATGAAATGGAGGAATTAAATGAACTTAATAAAAAAACTGATTTTCGCAACGGGAATAATATTACTAATGATTCCAGTCTTTTCTTCTGAAACTACAAAGTATAGAATTACTGGTGAAGAAATAGCGACACTAACGATTATTAATACTACTGGTGATATTGAGGTTTTAGCTCATCCTTCTGATTCGATCAAAGTAGAGGTTACAAAGAAGGGAAAATCTCGATATTTTGATGAAGTTAAAATTGATTTTACAAAAGATATAAATTTTGTAATTGAAACAGTCTATGAAAAACCATTCATCAATGTGGAAGTCGATTATAAAATAAAAGTTCCAGAACATATTCTGATTGCATTAAAAAATGTTACTGGGGACATTATGATTGATGGAGTACTTCATGTAGCAGCAATTGACTTAGTGACTGGGGATGTAGAAATTTCTGATTCAAAAATAATAGGCGAAATTTTTGTTGTTACAGGAGATATTGAAGTGGATGAGTGTGAACAAATAGAAAAAATAAATGTGATTACAGGTGATATAAAGATAGAAGAAGTGATGGAGTTTCAAGAATTAAAAACTCAGACTGGTGACATAGATGTTAGTATTACTAGTGAAAATCCAGGTTCTTCTATCATTACAACTACTGGTGATATTGTTGTGTACATTTCATCTACTCAGCTTGAATTAGAATTATATACTTTAAATGGAAAAATTAATAATCATGGTGTGGAAACAGGAAATAATGGAAAAATTTTAATGAAAACCATCACCGGGGATATTGATTTATTCAAGGAACGAATATAGTTCTCAACAAGCTTAGAAAAAATGTTCAATTTCTGTTAATTTTTTTTTAATAAGTGATTGACACGACTTTAATAATATGATATATACTTATCATCATTTAGGGCGGTTAGCTCAGTTGGGAGAGCGCCTGCCTTACAAGCAGGATGTCGTCAGTTCGATCCTGGCACTGCCCAAAAATAGCTTCAGTCATGTACTGAAGCTTTTTTTTTGTATTTTCTAATTTCAATAATTATAACCGAATTGTAATATTTCTTGCCTTTAGAATTAATTTATTATATGGTAAAGGTGTTTGCAAAAATTACCAGTATTTATAGTAAATCTTAATTGAAATCGCTCTACAATCGATAGTGCTGGTCATGCGCAGCAAAACTTCTGATTGCTCGTACCTGCGGCCTGTTTGCAAACACCTTAGTGCAATTATTTATTTTGTAAGAGGCTAATTAATGATATGTTTTTAAGATCCTGGTTGATTTCATTTTTGTTATTTTTTGGATTTTCTTTATCAGCTAATGTGATTATTAAAGATCATTGGAATTATGTAAAAAATCAAAAAGTACAAGAACAGAATATTAAATTTTATAGTAATAGTGAAAATGAAGAGATAGATACAAATCCTTTTATTGATTTAAATAATAAAGGGGAAAACCTATTCAGAAGAGCAGAGATACTCTTTTTTGGTTCTTTAACCATTATTTCTTTTATGGGCTGGCTTTCATTTTCAATATATAATACATTAATATATGGCGACTCATTTGGTGTATTACATCCAAATCAGTTTATTGCTTTATACTTAGGGAGTTCTGTTCTCTCCCTTTCAGTGTGTGTTAGTGATTTGCTTATTCGAGTTCAGAAAAGAATGAAGAATAAGCGGGTAAGGTTTTATGAAATAACCGATGAATAAAAAATATATTATTAACATTTCTGAAAGAGATATCCAGAAACGTCTTGATATAGTCATTAGTAATCACATCGACATATCACGATCAGCAATTAAAAGTCATGCAAAAAGCATCCTGGTCAATGGTAAAAAAGAAAAGCTCTCTTATTTATGTAAACCGGATGATGAAATAGAACTTGAAGTAGAATGGGAAGAATACGATCTGGTACCTCAAGAAATCCCTCTTAATATCATTTATGAAGATCAGAATTATATCGTAATCAACAAACCAGCTGGAATGGTGGTCCATCCGGCAGCTGGTAATTATCAGGGAACTATTATCAATGCTTTATTAGGTTTAAAAAAACAGTTAACCTTAACTGATGATGAATATCGGCCTGGAATTGTTCACCGTTTGGATAAAGATACCAGTGGAATATTGGTTGTAACAAAAAATCCTCAAGCCCACTCCTATTTAAGTGAACAATTTAAAAATCGCAAAATAAGTAAAATTTACCAGGCAATTGTCAAAGGATTTTATACCCCTTCCCGACATACTCTGATTTCTCATATTGGTAGGGATAGAAAAAACCGCAAAAAGATGGCAGTATTAAGTGATGGACGTGGTAAAGAAGCTGTAACAGAAGTTGAAGTGATTAAGCATTACGATCATTATACACATTTAAAAATTAAAATCTTAACAGGCAGAACCCACCAAATTCGCGTTCATCTTTCTCATCACGGTTTTCCTGTTCTGGGAGATCCCCTTTATTCGCGAAAGGATAAAAATTATTCATCTCTTCCCCTTTGCCTGGTAGCTAAAGAAATCAGTTTCTTTGATCAGTCACAAAATAAAAACTTAAATTTTGAAATCCCTTTACCTGATTTTTTTTCTCAATTATTAACATAGAGTTATTGAGTGTTTTTTTTCTGTTGACAAATACTTCAATTTTTTATAATAATGAAATAAATGTCATTCTGGCTTATCTTTTGGGCTTTTGATAAAATAATGGCAGGAAAGTAGTGAAATATATCCTCCTTTCAATTATTTTAAATGATTATCTATCATACTGCTGTTATAATTCTTTACTTTGGAAAACAATTGGATAATAATTTTAGAAAATTAAAAAATAATAGAACCAGTTCTCATAATAGTATATTAACCAGGATAGTTATTGCTTTATTCTTCCTGATTGTTAGTATTGTTGTTGTAACTATGTTTACTATCAATATTATGCAAAAAAAGCAAAGAAAGGTTGAAGATCAAAAGAGGCTGAAAGAGTCTTATCAAATCCATTTTCAACAAAAAAATTATTTGGAACTGATTAGCAAATTAGATCAAAAGTTAGTAAAAGAACCTTTTGAAGTAGAATACTTAACCTATAAAGGTTATTCCTACTTGTATTTAGCTGAAGAAGAAATAGATTATTTAAAACGGAAAAACTATTTACAACAGGGGTTGATTAATTTAAGAAAAGCACTTGCTATTGGAATTCCGGAAAAGAACCTGGGGAATATATTTTTCTGTTTAGGGAAAATATATTACTATTTAGGTAGACCATATTACAATTTTAGTATATTATATCTTAACAAATCTTTAGAAATTGGATACAATCGCAAAGATTTACTTTATATTCTTGGTTTAGTTTATTCTCATACTGGTCAGTATGAAGAGGCCATAAAAGTTTTTAATATATCTCTCACTAAAGAACAATCAGATTTGGTATTGTTAGCCATTGGTATAAATTATTTAAAAAATAATCAACTTACAGAAGCTATAGAATATTTAAAACAAGCGGTTTCTATTTCTAAAGATGAAAAAATAATCGAAGAAGCATACTATAATATTGGTTTGATTTTATATAAAGAAAAAAAATATAGTGATGCGATTGGCTATTTCAATAAAGTCATTGAAGTAAACGAGAATAATGCTAATGCTTTTTTTTATCGCGGAGAAATCTATTATTTCACTGGGGATAAAATAAAAGCTAGAGCAGATTGGCGAAATACTCATCAAATAGACCCTAGCCATATAAAAGCGAGAGAACGAATCTATTAATTTAAAGAGGAAATTATGGGAAAATTTAGCGATATGTTTTCATTAGATTTAGGAATTGATTTAGGTACTGCAAATACATTAGTACATGTAAGAGGCCGAGGCATCGTCCTTTCTGAACCTTCTGTTGTTGCAGTAGAAAGAGGTACAAAAAAGGTCATTGCTGTTGGTCAGGAAGCAAAAAGAATGCTTGGCCGAACACCAGGTGATATTATTGCAATTCGTCCATTACGTGATGGTGTTATTGCTGATTTTGAAACAACAGAAAAAATGATCAAATACTTTATTGCTAAAGTTTCTCCCAAGAGTCTATTTAAAACTAAACCTCGTATTGCAATTGGCGTTCCCTCCTGTATTACAGAAGTTGAAAAAAGGGCAGTTCGTGAGTCCTGTGAACAAGCCGGAGCAAAAGAGATTTTTTTAATTGAAGAATCCATGGCAGCTGCGATAGGAGCCAATATTCCTATTAATGAGCCGGCAGGTAATATGATTTGTGATATTGGTGGGGGAACCACTGAAATTTCTGTTATATCACTTGATGGTATGGTTATTTCAAATGCTAATCGGATAGGCGGAGATGAATTTGATGAAGCCATATTAAAACATGTTAAACTAGTTCATAATCTTATCATTGGTGAATCAACAGCTGAAGAAGTGAAAATAAAAATTGGCAATGCATATCCAGAGAAAGAAAATAAAAGGATTGAAATCAGAGGCAGAGATGCTATCAGTGGGCTACCTAAAATTCAGGAAGTTGACTCTGTTGAAATCAGAGAAGCGCTACAAGAACCTATAAATACAATCATTGAAGAAATTAAAAAAACACTTGATCAAACACCTCCAGAATTAGCTGCTGATATTGTAGAAAGAGGAATTGTTTTAACTGGTGGCGGTGCACTCTTAAATGGATTGCCAAAATTGATTGCCTCTCAAACCGGTGTTCCAGTTATTATTGCTGAAAATCCTTTATTATGTGTTGCATTAGGTGCAGGAAAATTTTTAGAACAAATTAAAAACTAAGTATGTCAGTTTTTCGTGGGTTTTTTTATA